>JAEWUG010000046.1 GCA_023397215.1 Nanobdellota archaeon
GAATTATTCTATCCATATGGAACAAGTTTAGCATTTCATACACTCTCATTAACTAATACCTTATTTTTAGGATTTCCTTTAACAATTTTCATTGATAATTTAAATTTAATTTATAATCTCCTTTTTTTATTTAATTTTGTTCTAGCAGGTTTTGGAATGTACACTTTAATCAAATATTTAATAAAAGACAAAGGAATTGCATTTGTCTGTGGTTTTGCTTATGCTTTTTCTCCATTTATGATGGCTAAAGGACTTGGATATCTTAATTTTATGTCAATAGGGTGGATACCACTCTTTTTTTTATATCTTATTAAAACTTTAAAAGAAAATAAATATAGAAATGTAATTATTTCTACAATTTTTCTTTTTTTTCTATCACTAGCCTGCTGGTATTATTTATTTTATACCTTCATAATTTCCTTTTTTTATTTTTTTTATATTCTTATAAAAAAAGAAATAACATTTAATAAAAAACTTCTGAAAAGATTAATCCTTTTTATAGTTTTATTTTTTACTTTTATTTCTCCATTTCTAATTCCAATGATATCTGAATATATAGCAGGAGGGGGTTATCAAGAATCTATTAGAATTAGTTCTATAAAACCATATCATTATATTATACCTTCCTTTCTTCACTCATTTTGGGGTGAAAAAATGTCTAAATTTATTACATTAAATATTATAGAAAATTTAATGTTTTTAGGTTACTTTATAATATTATTATCAATAATATATTTCCTTAAAACAAGAAAACAAATATTTTGGTTATTTATATTAATTTTATTTTTTATTTTTTCATTATTCCCTAATAACCTTTTATTAGTATCTTTAATTAAAATTCTCCCATTTTATAATGTTATAAGTAATACCTCTAGATTTTCATTTGGAGTTTTATTTTCAATAATTATCATATTTGGGTATTCTCTTGAATATTTTATTCCAATATGGAAAAATTATTTTAAACAAAAGATTAGAATAAAAGAAAAATTGTTGAAGGAAATAATTCTCTTTTTAATTTTTTCAATAATTGTATTTGAATTTATTTCAATACCTTATCCTCTTTTTCCAGGAAGTCAAAATATAATAAATGGTTTTAATTTTGTTAAAGAAAAAGATGAAATTGATTTTAAAATTCTTAGCTTACCTATAAATGCAAACCCAAAAGAACTTTATTTTCAAACATTTCATGAAAAAAAAATAATTGGTGGATATACATCTAGAACAAATCCAAATTCAAAAGAAAATTTAAAAAAATTGTCAAATATAATTAATAATCAATCTTTAAATGAATTTAATAGATTTGTAAAAGAGAATGAAATTAGATATATTATTTTATATGATCGTCTTATTTCAAACAAAGAAGAAGAATTAAAACTCAATTTTTTATTAGAACAAAAGGATATAATAAATATTTCAAAAGGGGACTTATATCATACAACTATTTTTGAAGTCATAAAAGATTAAAATTTTTATTTTTTTATTCCTAAAATACTTAACATAAAAGATGAAGATATTGTTTGGATTCCCAATATAATCAAAGTAAATGCTAAAATAGAATTCCGTGTTTCTACTAGTCCAAATGATTTGAATCCATTTATCCAATAAAAAAAGATAAATGAATAAATAATTAATCCTATTAAAATTAAACAAATACCAAAAATACTTGCACTTTCAATAGAAATGAATTTATAAAATTTATTTAAGATAGGTTTATCATTTAAATGATTTATTAAATATGTTTTCGCAAAAAGAGAAAAAATAATTAATTGATAACCTGAAATTAATAAGAGAGATGATAAAAATAAAGGATGATAAAAAAGAATTATCCCAAATAAATAAGAATTAGTTAAATAAATCCATAAAAAAGAAAAAAAACCAATTAAAAAAAGGATTAAACCAGGAATAAAAAAAAGAAAAAGAGGAGAATACAATAACATAAATCTCAAATGACGCCAACCATCTCTAAAAGAATTTAATTTAGAATCGCCAATTCTGCAATAATAATTTGTTGGAATTTCTTTTATTTTTAAATTATTTTTAACTGCTTTAATAACCATCTCAGATGCAAACTCCATTCCTTTTGTTTGTAAATTTAATTTTTTAAAAGAAGATTTTTTAATAGCTCTAATACCACAATGAGCATCATGAATTTTTGTTTTAAAGAGAATTCTTAATATTCCTGATAAGATAGGATTACCAATATACTTATGAGACCAAGGCATACAATTTTTTTCCATTTTTCCTTTAAATCTATCTCCAATCACAAAATCATAACCATTATCTAAATAAGAAATGAATAAGGGAATATCATTAAAGTCGTAAGTTCCATCAGCATCTAACATCATAATGTATTCCCCTCTTGAATGTTTTATTCCTTCAAGATAAGCATTACCATAACCTTCTTTATCATGCTTAACTAAAATAACATTATGCCTTTTTGCAATTTCAGGAGAAGAATCAGTAGAAGAATCAGAAACAATAATTTCTGCTTGAATATTATTTTTTCTTATAACTTTTTTTATATTTTTTAAACAAAAGTCTAAAGCTTTTTCTTCATTACGACATGGAAGAACAATAGAGATTAAAATCTTATTTTTAATACCCATAAATGAAATAAAAGTTGAAACTATATAAAGATATATTATTTTAAATTATTAAAATGAAAAAAATTATTAAAATCATAAAACAATATTCTAAAATAATTATTTTAGTTATAAATTCTGTTATTTTAACTTTTGTTTACTTTATTGGTATTGGATTTACTTTCTTAATTAAAAAAATTACAAAAAAAAGATTATTTAATCTAGACAAAAATGAAAAAACATATTGGGAAGATAGAAAGGAGGAAAAAAAATCTTTAAATGATTTTTATAATCCTTTTTAAAATGTATATATTAGGTATAAATTCTTATTATCATGATTCTTCTGCAGCATTAATAAAAGATGGAAAATTAGTTGTTGCAATACAAGAAGAAAGAATAACAAGAATAAAACATGATAATTCTTTTCCAATAAATTCAATAAAATATTGTTTAAAAAGTCAAAATATTAAAATAGAAGAAATAGATTATATAGCTTATTATGAAAAACCTTTTTTAAAGTTGGAAAGAATAATATACCAACATTTAGAAACTTTTCCTAAAAGTTATAAACAATTTATAACTACAATGCCAAATATTTTAAATGAAAAAATTAGAGTTGAAAAAATAATAAGAAATAGATTAAAATATAAAAAAGATATCTTTTTTATAAATCATCATCTTTCACATTCTGCATCTTTTTTGATTAGTCCATTTAAAGAATCTGCCATATTAACCTTAGATGGTGTAGGGGAATGGAACACAACAACATATGGAT
>JAEWUG010000025.1 GCA_023397215.1 Nanobdellota archaeon
GCTGCTGTGAAAGCAAATGAAGATAAATTATACGAATACCCAATAACAATGAATTTAGTTAAAAAATAATAAAGAATAAATAGTTATTAAAATTATTATTATTATGAATCTTTTTAGTTTATTCAAAAAGAAAAAAGTAGAAAAATTTGGAGAATTAAATTTCCAAGAAATTAATAATTTTATTAAAGACAAAGAAAAAGAGTTCTCTTTAGAAGAAGAAAAATTAATTAAATTAATAAATGATAAAATGAATTTCTTAATTTCTGAATTAAAAGAAGGAATAATAAACTTAGAGAAGATAAATTTAGAAGAAAAAAAAGAACAATTTAAATTAAAGAAGTTAACATTAGAAGGTATAGATATACTAAAAAAGAGATTAGTTGAATTAATTGATAATCTAAACAAAATTGAAGATAAAAGATTATATGACTTTATAAAAAAGTTAAATATTTGTTTTGATGACTTTTACAATAAATCTAAAGTAGGTTTTGAAAAATCAAAGATATTAATCGGAAAAGAAATTGCATTAATTGAAGATTCTATTAAGAAGTTTTCAAACGAATATAATAAAAGTCTTTGTGAAAATCAAAATTCTTTAGATTTAATAAAAAAAATAAGAGAAATAAAAGATAAATTGATTGAAATGGATAAAATAATCTTAAATATAAATAAATTAGAAAGAGAAATAACAGATTTAAAAGAAGAAATAGATAAAAATCAAAAGAAAATAAATAAAAACAAAAAAAGATTATTAGAACTAAAATCGAGTAAAGAATATAAAAATCAAATTTTTCAGGAAGAAAAATTAAATGGATATAAAATTGAATTAAATAAAAATCTAATTCTTTTAAAGAATTTAATTGATTTTAAAAAATTAACAGAAGATAATCATTCTATTAATAAGAATATGGAAATTATAAAAAGATATAAAGATAAATTTAATTTTACTTTTGATGAAGACAATGGAGAATTTTTTAAAAGAAATATAAATAATCTTGATTTAAATAAGAATATTGATAAAGTTTTATTGTTAAAAGAAAAAATAAATAATTTTAAGATAGAAAAAGTTAATTTTGATTTTTTTGAAAAAGAAATAACAAATTTAGAATTTGAGATTGAAAAATTAAATAAAAACATTGAAAAATTAAATAAAAATAAAGAGGATTTTAATAATAATTTAAGTTCATTAAAATTTTCTCTTGTTAAATTGTTTGAAGAAATTAAAATTAAACTAATAATTTAAGGCTTATATATAAATAATTAATTGTTTATAACACCTAAAATACCTTCTTCATCATCTAAATCTTGGTGATCTAATACTTTATCATTATATTGTATTGATCCATTTATTAGATTGATTAAAGGTATTTTTTCTGGTAAGTTTAATTTTACTAATTCAACATTAGAGCAACATCTATCAAATAAGTATTTTGTTTGATTTGAATTTAGAATCATTAAATTGTTATTATGATCCATAAAATATCCAATTTCTATTCTTTTATTTTTATCTTTTAAAAAAATTAGATTTATTCTATCTTTATTAAAATCTGTTGATAAAATTTCATATTTTCCAATTTCAACAAGAGTATTTTTTAAGTTTCTACCAGAAAAAAGTTCATATTGTCTTAAATATGTTTTTTCACCTTCTTGGGAAATTAAATTATAAATTCTCAAACCTTCATAATTAAAAAAAGAAGCATATTCTCCTCTTTGAAATAATTCATAAAATTCTTCTAAACTTTTAGGCTTAATTTTTTCTTCAAGTTTCATAAATTTTAGTGTTGTTTAAGGTTTATAAGGATTATATCAATAGAATATTATACAAAAGATTTTTATATTAAATAAAATGAATATAAATATGGTATCAAAAGAAAAGAATAAACAAAAAAAAGATGATGATCCTGAAGCATTATTTATTCCTGCAGGTCTATTTATAGGACTTGGATTAGGTTTTTTATTTGAAAATTTAATAGCAGGTTTATTTATAGGATTAGGACTTGGATTCTTAATTTTTGCATTTATTTCTGTAATCAAAAATAAGAAAATAAAATAAAATTATTTTTTATATAAAGATAATAAAGTTAAAGATAGTATTCCAATAAATAAAATTAAAATACCAAGCATTATTTCTCTTTTTAGTATCAGTTCAATTAAATCATTTATTAAAAAAAGAAAATTTATAGAATCATTTTTAATGTATTTGTCGATAAAATTGTTAAAAGTATAACCAATTATAATTATAGTAATACCCGAAGACATAAAATTTAATGAGAGAATCTTTAAACTTTTAATAAGATCTTTTCTAAAAAGTAAAAAAATAAGAATAAAAATAATTAAGAATAAAATTAATATATAAATTAATAATTGATAAACTTTAAAGATTTCTTTAAGATTTGTTATATCTTCTTTATTAATCATCTCACTATCTAAAAATAATTGTATTAAATCTAAATTTATTGAGTCTTCATCTAAAGAAAAAATCATATTCTCTTCTTGAAAATATTCTCTTAACAATTCTTTTGTATTTAGATTAGAACAATTAAAAAACTCATTGTCTTCTCCACAAATATTTTGTTCTTGAATTTTTTGAATAAGAAGTTGGTCTAAGATATTTAAATCAATAGAAAGTTCAATTGTGTTAGACTCATTTCTAATAAAAGATAAGCTCTCATTTATTAATTGAATTAAGAAATCATTAAATCTCTCCTTCTCAATTAAAGAAAAAATAATATTTATTTCTTCAGAATAATTAAATTTACTAAATATTAATTCAAATGCACCACCATTCTCTTCTAATACTTGAGTATAAATCTCTGGATAAAACATTTGATTAAAACTTAAAATAAAAGAGAAGGATATTAAAATAAAACTAATTAAGAATAATATTAATACAAGAAATAAATATTTAATTAATTTTAATAGAATCATATTAAAAACTATTTTCTATTTTATATAAATATTTTCTTAATTTAAAGTTTCTAATAATTGCTTTAATTCTTTTATTTGATCAATTCCCTTTGTACTCATTAATTCTAAGTCTTTAATGTCCTCTAAAGTAATATTGTCTTGTTTTAATAATATTTCAATAAAATCTGAATCAAAAACACTTAATTTATCAGCAATTTTGAATAATTTTGCCTCTAAAGTCATGGGTTTTTTAGATGAACTGTGATTTTTAATACAATCTTCTTCTATTTTATCTAAAAAAATATCTTTATCTTTTAATATTTTAAGTGAATTCTCGCAATGATCTAATTCATTATTTAAGGAATAACCAATATCATGAACCCATGCAATGGCTTGCATTTTATCTATATTTAATTTAAATTTTTTTGAGATAAAACCAATAATATTAACTACATTTTTTGTATGTATATAATGAAATTGGTTTTCTAAATCTCCAGAATTTAAGAAAATTTCACGAGCAAGAATTCTTGCATTTTTCTCACTTAATTTTTCCATATATTAAATTAATGAATTCAAAATTTATAAATCTTTTTTTATATCTCTTGAGTGATTCATAACATTTAAATAGAATAAACATTAGTTTTAAAATATGGTTACAAAAAATAAAATTCTTGAAGTTAAAAAAATATCTAAAGAAGCAGTTTTACCTAAATATTCATTACCTTCAGATGTTGGATTAGATTTAGTTTGTATTGAAAATCAAAATTTATTTCCTTTAGAACAAAAGAGAATAAGAACAGGTTTAATTGTTAAAATTCCAAAAGGATATGTTGGTTTAATTCGAGATAGAGCAGGAATTGTAAGTAAAATGAATGTTCATACTGCTGCAGGTACATTTGATCCAGATTATAGAGGAGAATTAACAGTTGTTTTAGTAAATTTAGGAGAAGTAGAAGTAGAAATAGAAAAAGGAATGAAAATTGCACAACTATTAATATTACCTATTGAAAAAGTAGAAGTTAAACAAATAGAAAAATTAGATGATACTATAAGAGGAGATAAAGGATTTGGTTCAACAGGAATTAAAGAAGATATTGAAGAATTGTTAAAATTAGAAAAAGATATATATAAGGAGATTTAATTATGAAAGTTTCTGATATTATGAAAAAAGCTATTGTTGTTGATGACTCTTCTATAACATTAAAACAAGCTGCTAAAATTATGACTGAAAGAAAAATTGGTAGTTTAATTATATTAAAAGAGGATAAAATAATAGGAATTTTAACTGAAAGTGATGTTGTTAAAGATATAGACTCTATAAATAAAAAATTATCTGAATTAATGAGTAAAGATATTATCTCAATTGATAAGAATTCTATTATTGAAGATGCAGCCAGACTTATGAAACAAAATAAAATTAAAAGACTACCTGTCCTCGACGGTAAAAATCTTGTTGGGATTATTACTGCAACAGACATAATTCAAAGTTCAAATGAATTAAATGAAGACTTTTTCTTTGATTAAAAAACATATATTTATAAATTTCAATTGTATTAATAAATGATAGGAGGTAAAAATATAATTTTTTAATAATTATTATTCTTTTCAGTTAATTAAATTCATATTGATAAAAGGAGGTAAAATTTAATCAAAATGGCAGCAAAAAAAGCAAAAGCACCAGCAAAAAAAGCAGCACCTAAAAAAAAGAAGTAAGTCTGCTTCATTATATTCATATTTTTTATTTTTTTATTTTTTAATAAATCTTTTCCAAACTAAAAAATTAGCTAGTATTATTATTCCAAATAAAAAAGTTATAAATAAAATTAATTTTTGTTTATTATCTTTTGTATAACATAAATATTCATCTTCTGTTTTGTTTAATTCTAATTTTATATTCTCTAATTCTTCTTGTAAATCTTGATTACCTTCTTTTGTTTCTTGAATATTTAATGCTAAAATTTGAGACTTTTGTAAATTGTTATTAATTAAATTATTTAATTGATCTGAAACTTTAATTAATTCATTAAGTTCCTCTTGGTAACTCTTTAATTGATTATCTAATTCTATCATTTCATCTTTATTTAATTGAGCCTCATTAATAGTAGATTCTAAATTTTGAATTATTTCTTCATAAGGATTTTCATTTAAGTATTGATAATTATTGTTAATATTCTCCTCACTAGGATTAATTGAACTATTTAATATTATAAATATTAGAATAATTACCATACTTGCGACACTAGTTAAAATATTTTTCTTCTTCATAAAACCTCTTTTTATAAAAATTACTTTAGAACTAGGAAAAATCACAAATAAGCCTTTTAAAGATTACTATTAAAATTTTTAGAACTGCAAAAAATAAATTAAAATTAACATATTTCGTTTAATTTAAATAGATTTAATTTTAATAATTAATATGGTAGTAAAAAATTTGACAAATGAGAACTTTGAGATACAAGTGTCTAATGGAATTACTGTTGTTGATTTTTGGGCTCCTTGGTGTGGCCCTTGTCAAATGATGGCTCCAGTATTTGAAGACTTAAGTAATGAATTTAAAGATAAAATAAATTTTGCTAAGGTAAATGTAGATGAAAATAGGAATTTATCTATGCAATATAATATCCAAGGAATTCCAACTTTATTAATTTTCAAAGAAGGAGAATTAATTGACCAAATAACAGGATTCTCAGATAAATCCAAGTTAAGAGAAAAGTTTAATTATCTAATTTAATTAATATAAATATGATTAATTTTGCATGTAAGGATTTTGATTTGGATAAGGTGATTAAATGTAGTCTTACTTTGACAAAGTCTGAATATAATATTTTAAAATTATTAATGAATTCTGAAAAGAATTTATCGAGTGAAGAAGTCTCAGAAAAAATAAGTATTGATTTATCAACTGCTCAAAGAAGTCTTAAAAAATTAAGAGAGAAAAAATTAATAGAAAGAAATCAAATTAATTTATCTCCTGGTGGATATGTTTTTTTATATAAAGCAAAGAATAAAAATGAAATCAAGAATAAAATTTCAGAAACTATAAATTTGTGGACTAAAAAATTAGATTTTGAATTAAGTAATTGGTGATTTTTACTTAAAAAATTAATCGTTTTCAACTCTAGGAGCTAATATAAAACCAATGCCTAATTTTTCTCCAGGAAAATCAACTCGTAATGGATAATTCTCAGAAAATCTTAATATAACTTTGCTAGAAATTTTTTGAGCTTTAATAAATTTATTTAAATATTCTAATGAATACTTTGCTTTTGCAATTCCTTCTATTTTTGTATCATCGCCTGAGAATTCTGCTCTAAAAGAATTGAGTGAGCCCATAGCTTCTACTATAAAAAAGTTTTCTCCACAAATTAATGCACAAGAATCTGCAACTACTAAACAATCTTCAATAGATTGAGAAAAATCTTCTGAATTTAATTCTACACTTCCAGAAAATTCTAAATTAGGTTCTTTTTTATCTTCAGAGTCTAAATCAATTAAAGATAGTGTGAAATTTCTTTTAACTTTATCATAAATAGAAATATTTAATTGATTTTCTTCTTGTTCAAAGATAATACTAGATGCATTTGATGCTCTTTTTAAAACTCTTTTCATATCTTCTAAATTAACTCCCCAAACATCATTTCCAGAAGTATATTCTGAAAAAGATTCTTTTGGTATTCTAAATAAAACCATAGCAATATTTGCAGGATCTACAGCAACAATGCTCATTCCATCCTCTAATAATTTAATTTTAACTTCACTTACAAGCTCAGAAATAATCCCAATAGCATCTGCTAATAATTTTGGTTTATCTAATTTTATAATCATATTATTAATTTATTTTCTTTATATTTAAATATTATGGGATTTTAATAGCATGTTTAATTTAAGAGTATTATTTCCCTAGAAATAAATTGTTTTGGTCTTGATTCTTCTATAGGTTCTATTAATTTTTTTAAATTTGTTTCTTTTATTATTTTATTATAATCTACTCTAAATTTATTTATTTTAGGAAAAGTTATTGAAATATTTGCATTTTGTTTTTTTATTTCTTTTAAATGTTTTAAAATAGGTATAATAAATTTCTCAAAATCATTAATTATTTTTTTAGCTTTATCATCATTTGGTTTTTTCTTTAATAAATCACCTAAAGGTGTTTCTGTTGCTATTGCATCAAATCTTTTATTTGGAATATTTAATGCATTTCTTCTTTCAAGTATATATTTTCTTTTAATTGTAAATTCTTTTGATAACCAAGATAAATTTTGAAAAGAAAAATTAATAGCTTCTCTATCAATATCATTCCCGAAGACATTAATATCCATTAAAAGAGCTTCTTGTAAAATACCTCCAACTCCACAAAAAGGATCTAATAATAAATTATTTTTTTTGGCTCCTGATAAATTAATTAAAATTTTTGCAAGTCTTGGGGAAATTGCAAGTTCTTCTCTTCGAATAGGCTTTTGCATATCTCGTTTTTTTATAGAAGTATAATTATACTCTTGATTAATTTTACCAAAGTAATAATTTTTTTGAAATTTATAATATAAGAAATAATAATCTGCTTTTGGTAAGTTTAATTCTTCATTATTTTGAAAATTTAATTTATGTCGTCCATATTTTAAAATTGCTTTTTGTTTGTGACTTTTAAAATAATTCTTAAAAATTTCATTTTCATCTTGTCCAAAAATACCATAACTAAACTTATTTGAATCAATTAATTCTATTTTATTTAAATAATTTACAAAATCTTTTTCAGTTCCAGTATATTCTATTAAACCAGATTTAATTGTACCACCCAAATTTTGAATATTTATTTCTTCATTTAATTCTAAAATTAAAATATTCTTATCATAGACTATTTGTGTAAATTGAATATTTCTATATTTTAAATAAAATTCAATTTCTGTTTTAGATAATTTGGGATTTCTTCCTAATATAAAAAATTGTTTCATAATTAATCAATAAAAAAGAGGATTTTAAACTTTAGTATCTATGTATCTTTTTTTTATTTCTTTTTGAGTAGAAAATAAATCTTTTATGTAGGCAGCATTATTATAGAAAAAATATCTTAATTGAGTTTTAAAAGGTATATTTCTTTGTTTTACTTCTAAAGGTATTAATTCTAAATTACCTTTAACACAACCTAATTTAGATAATTGTTTGTACACATATTCAATTCTTCTGATATGAGATGGTTCGCTTGAAATGCCTAATCTTTCAATCTCATATTCTTCACAAATCTTAGATGTTTCATAAACATTAGATAAAGTATCTCTAGAAGTGTATTCATGTATAATATCTTCTTGAGAAATATCTAAATCTTTAAGTAATTTTTCAATTCTTGTATTCGGACCAAAATCTACTTGTCCTTCTTTATTTATTTTACCTACTGCTCCACTAATGATATAATAAGGATTTTCAAAATCTCTCATAGATTTAAAAACTGCTGTCATTGTCCTTGCAGGATCATATTTTGGTCCACCTGTAGGAATCATAATTGCATCATTATCTAATCTATCAATAAGGTTTTTTACCATAGAATTTAGAACAAATTAAACTTTAAAAATGTTACTATTAATTAGTTACAGATGGGGAGAAAGAATTATAATTTCTTTGTTTGTGTACCAACTTTACAAGGTAACCTAGCCTTAATTGATTTTATAAGTTTTCTTGCTTCAATTTCATGTTTTTCATTTTTTACTCCGACAATAAATAAAACTTGTCCAGGTTTTACAAATGCCGCTCTTCCAATTGTTTTACCAAAAGATCTAGCCATACCTGTTTGCATTCTATCAGCTCCTGCACCTGTAAGCATTTTATTTTCTCTTAAAATATGATGAGGATATTTTTTAACTTCTAAATAAAATTCTTTACCAACATTTTTTTGAAGATATCTATTCAAATATTGTCTAACTGCTTCAATAGGATTATCTCTTAATTGACAACCTTCTTTAGCAATAACATTAATTTGAATGATATAATCTCCATTCTCAAAACCTTTTAAATCTCCCATTTTAAATTTAACAATTTTTGAATTTGGAACTGTTTTAATATAAGATTTCTTTTTTACCTTTGATTTCCTTGTATATGGACGAGCATATCTTTTTGAATAAGCAGAACTTTTTCTTAAAGCCATTTTATTTTATTTCTACCTCAGTTCCAATTGCTTGACCTGGAAGACCTTTTTCAAAAATAGCTCTTAATACTCCTTTTCCTCCATGAGTAGAAGCAATTTTACCATTTATTTTCTTTTGATTTTTACCTGGAGAAGTCCATGTAACTTCTTTTCCAATATAATCTTTAGCTTTTTCTAAAGTATCTAAACCTTCTACTTCTAACAAAAAGTGTTTAGGAGTATAAGTCTTTCTTCCTCTTCTAAATTGTATTACTTTTGCTTTTATCATATATTAAATTGTCATAAAAACTCTTTATAAATGTTTTGGGAATAATTTTTTTAAAGTTAATTTCTCTCTTGAGTAACCTTTAAAAAGATTTATTACTTTTGTTTTAAATTGAGGTGAAAATGAAGATAGAACAATTTTCAAAGGTGTTAAATCCGAAGCAAAAAGCATATGTTAATTTAAGGTTGAGAAATCCTAAAAATGGAGAATATCTTTTAGCAGTATTTAATTTGTTACCTGGAAAAGGATTAAATATATTACAAGCAGCAGCAGAAGTAGCTGCGGAATCATCTACAGGAACTAATTTTAAAGTTAAAACAGAAACTGCATTTTCTAGAAAGTTAAATGCTATTGTTTATCAAGTTGATTTAAAGAAAAATTTAGTTTGGATTGCTTATCCTTGGAGAATGTTTGATAGAGGGGGAAATGTTCAAAATATTTTTACATTTTTAGTAGGAAATGTTTTAGGAATGAAAGAAGTTTCAGCATTAAAATTATTAGATGTTTGGTTTCCTCCAGCAATGTTAGAACATTATGATGGACCTTCTTATACATTAGAAGATATGAGAAAATATTTACAAGTTTATGATAGACCTATTCTTGGTACTATTATTAAACCTAAAATAGGATTGACTGCTGCAGAATATGCAGAGGTTTGTTATGATTTTTGGGTTGGGGGAGGTGATTTTGTTAAAAATGATGAACCTCAAGCAGATCAAGACTTCTGTCAATATGATATTATGGTTAAATATGTAAAAGAAGCAATGGATAAAGCAGTTAAAAAAACAGGTAAGAAAAAAGTTCATTCATTCAATGTATCATCTCCAGATTTTGAAACAATGATAAAAAGATGTGAATTGATTATAAATGCAGGATTTGAAAAAGGTAGTTATGCTTTTTTAATTGATGGAATTACTGCTGGATGGATGGCTGTTCAAACATTAAGAAGACATTATCCTGATGTTTTTATTCATTTTCATAGAGCAGGTCATGGGGGATTTACAAGAGAAGAAAATCCTTTTGGTTTTACTGTTTTAGTATTATCAAAATTTGCACGTCTTGCAGGTGCTTCAGGGATTCATACTGGAACGGCGGGTGTTGGTAAAATGCAAGGTTCTCCTAAAGAAGATATTGTAGCAGCAAATAACATTTTAAAATTATTATCAAAAGGACATTTTTTTGAACAATCTTGGTCAAGGGTTTCAGAAAAAGATAAAGATATATTTAATTTAATTAAAGAAGATAATGCACACCACTTAATATTAGAAGATGAAAATTGGAGAGGTATAAAAAAATGTTGTCCTATTATTTCTGGAGGACTTAATCCTACATTATTAAAACCATTTATTGATTTAATGGGAAGTATAGACTTTATTACAACTATGGGTGCAGGATGTCATGCACATCCAAAAGGGACAAAGTCAGGAGCTACTGCTTTAGTTCAAGCTTGTGAAGCTTACACAAAAGGAATAGATTTAAATGAATATTCAAAGAAGCATAAGGAATTAAAACAAGCAATTGAATTCTTTACTAAAAACAAAACAAAAATCCAAAAGATGCAAGAAAGTGAAATAAACTAAAAATAGTTTCTAATTAATGAAACTATTAAATTCTTGGTTTCTAATTAATGAAACTACCAAAATATTTATAAAAGCTAAGTTTATTTAATGAATATGCATAAAAGAGATATTATATTATTTGTCGGTGCTACTTCATTTATAGTATTAGTTCTATTATTAAGTCTGTTATTAGCAGATAAATTTCAGGTTCATAGTTGTGGTTGTCCAAAAGTTGTTTCACATAATTTTATTTTTTTATTTATTTCTCTTGCAATTATATTTGTAGGATCTTTATTATATTATTTATTTTCTCAAAAAATAAATGAAAAAGAAAGATTGATTGAAAAAAATTTTGAAGTATTATACTCAATATTTGATGAGTCTGAAAAAGAAGTTTTTGATCTTTTATTAAAGAACTTAGGAGAAATTGAACAATCAGAAATATCTAAAAATTATGATAAAATAAAGGCCCACAGAATTATTAAAAAATTAGAAGAAAAAAGAATTGTTGAAGTAATTAAAGAAGGAAAAACAAATAGAATAAAATTAAATAAAGATTTAACTAAGAGTTTAATAAAATGAAAAAGAATATTAATTTAATTATTTTTTGTATTTTGTTACTTTTCTCATTTAATTTTGTTTCTTCAGAAGTTTTATTAGATGTAAATGATTCAAAGATTGTTGAAGTAAATTATTTTTATATGCAAGGTTGTTCTGCTTGTGCTCAAATGAAACCTTTCTTGGAAGAAATGCAAGAGTCTTATAACATAAAATTAAATGCCTATGAAATATCTTCTAAAGAAAATTCAAATTTATTTAATAGTTATTTAAAAAATTATAATGTTCCAAATGAACAAAGAGGATATGTTCCAACAGTTTTTGTAAATGATCATTATTTTATTGGTTTTAGTAAAGAAATTACTAATTCTATTAAAAGTACTATTGTCGGAGAATTAGATAATGTTAATAGTACTTTTGGTGGTGAAATTGTTAAAACTAAAATTTTAGGATTATGGAATGTTGAAATTTCTCTAAAGAATAAATCCTTAATTACAACAACATTACTTTTAGGATTTTTAGATAGTTTGAATGTTTGTTCTATAACAGTATTAATATTTCTAATTGTTTATACACTTTCAATAGGTTCATTAAAAAGAGCATTTAAATTAGGATTAATCTTCACAAGTGTTATTTATTTATTTTATTTTTTGTTTATGTTTGCATTAACATCATTAATTGGTTCTTTAATCAACCAATACGGGTTATACATTAGAATTATTTTAGTAGTCTTGAGTTTTTTTGCAGGTATATTATTAATTAAGGATTATTTCTTTTATGGAAAAGGAATTAGTTTGAAAATACCAAGTTCTGCAAAACCTTTATTAGAAAAATACCTTAAGAAGGCAACAGTTATTTCTACAATTACTTTTGCATTATTAGCTTCACTTGTTGAATTACCATGTACAGCAATATTTCCTTTAATTTATTCAACAGTTTTAGCAGATAATATGATTATTGGATTTTCACGTTTTTTTTGGATTGCAATTTATAATTTAATATATATCTTACCTTTATTATTAATTGTATTTGGAACTTATTTTTCTTGGACAAAAATTAAAGATATTGATAATCAAATACAAAAATACAAAAAAATTATGAAATTGATTGCAGGTTTAGCTCTAGTAGGAATTGCAATTTATTTTGTTTTTCCTCTCTTAGTTTAATTACTTTTTTATAGTGATAACACACAAAAGATTTTTAAACTTGTTTTAGTTAATGATTTTATGAAAAAAGAAACATTAGAAGAGAAAACAAATAAACAATGTTGGTTGCATCAATCTAGAGAAAAAGGTTCTAGTATTACAACATATAGAACAAATAATCAAGGTTATATAGATAAAACACTAGAATCATCAAAGATTATTCCTTATAAAGGTAAAAGTTTATTAGTTGAAAAAGAGGGTTATGTTATTTGTTCTGAAAAAAAAGGTGAAACTGAAATAAATTTTAGAGAAAGAACTAATGTTTTAGGTTATATTTTATTAAAATATGATTCTTCTTATTTATTAAGTTCTGAAGAACCAATCTTAACAAAATATCTAAAATCAAAATTAAGAAAAAGTGGTTTTGAAACACAAAAAGGTATACTAAGGAATAAATCAAATCTTAAAAATAGAAAAATGGTTTCTGTTCTAAATTATGGATCTTTTTAAAATCTCAATATTTTAAAGTCTAAAAAATCTCCAGTCCATTTTTTTTCTTCTCTAATCACATTTCTAATATTTGAATGTTTTGGACCTCTTCTTAAAATTTTTTCTAATTTATCTATTGAATAATTTTCTCCTTCTACTATTACTTCTAAATCTCCATTATTTAAATTTCTAACAAAACCTTTTAAGTTTAAACTCTCTGAATTTTCTTTAATAAATTGTCTGAAAAAAAATCCTTGTGTTGTTCCTTGAACAATTAATTTTGCTGCTTTTTTCATAATATTCACTCATAAAAATTTAGTTTTTATAATTAATAAATCTTTGTAAATTTATTCTTTAATATCAATTTCATTATGAATTAAAGTTATTACTTGACTTGCAAAGAGTATTTTAGGACTAACACTTATTTGATCTATTCTTTTTAAGAATTTGTTTTTATCTTTTGGAAAACCATCTTGATCTCCTATAACAAAAACCTCATTACCCTTAAAATTAAATTCTCTTAAATTTTTACCTTTTTTATCTAATAAAAAAATATTCTTACCAGAATTATTTAATTCATTAATCAATTTTTCAAAAGATTTCTTTTCTATAAAACAACCAGGATAAATTTCCTTTAATTCTTCCTTATCTCCAGATTTATATAACATTCTTTTTATTAACCCAGCTACATCTTTTTTAGAAATAGGCATATCTTTATTTGATTCAAAGATTAAATGTTTTGGAGGATTTGGTTGTCCATCAAAGATTAAGTGTAATTTAACATCATCTCTCATCATATTAGAAATAAAAAAAGTTGAGATTATTACATTACAAACAATATCCATTCTTCCTGCTTGTTTTAAATTTTCTTTTATGAGATTACCAGAAGTAACTGCATTTTTAGAATAATAAATAAACTCTCTCATGTTTAATAGAAAAATATTAGATATATAAGTCTTAAGGAAATTTTAAAAACTAACATTTCTAATATTTTAAATGGTAGAAAAATTTTTTTGGGCAGATGCATTAGCTGACAAGATAATTAAAGAAAGACCAAATAAAAATGTTTATGTTTGTGCTTCTGGAATAACACCTTCTGGAAAAGTTCATATTGGTAATTTTAGAGAAGTAATTACAACAGAAATGGTTGTTCGTGCATTAAGAGATAAAGGTAAAGATGTAAAATTTATTTATTCTTGGGATGATTTTGATCGATTTCGGAAAGTTCCAAAAGGAGTTAATCCTGAATATGAAAAATATATTGGTATGCCTGTAAGTGATGTTCCTTCTCCATATGACTCTAATAAAACTTATGCTGAATATTTTGAAGATGTTTTTGAAGAATCATTAAAAAATCTTGGAATAGAACCTCATTTTATTTATCAACATAAAATGAATAAAAAATGTTCTTATGCTGAATTAATTAAAGTTTCAATAGATAATAAAGATAAAATTGTAAGTATTTTAAATAAATATAGAAAAGAGCCTTTGAATAAAAATTGGATGCCATTTGTTATTTATTGTGATAAATGTAAAAAAGATTTAACAAAAATTATTGATGTGAATGGTTATGAAATTAGTTATGAGTGTGAATGTGGTTTTAGTGAAACTTTTGATATAAGAAAAAAGGGAATTGTTAGTTTACGTTGGAGAGTTGATTGGCCTCTTAGATGGAAATATGAAGGAGTAGACTTTGAACCTGGTGGAATAGACCATAGTGTTTTTGGAGGTTCTTTTACAACTTCAAAAGAAATATCAAAAGAAGTTTTTAATCATGAACCACCAATTTATCAATTTTATGAATGGATTGGTATAAAAGGGGGAGAAGAATTTGCTTCTTCTTCGGGTAATGCTTTAAGTGTTGAAGAAGTAGAAGAAATTTATGAACCTGAAATATTAAGATATTTATTTGTTGGAACAAAACCTAAATCAAAATTTCAAATAAGTTTTGATAATGATGTAATAAAAATTTATGAAGATTTTGATAGACTTGAAGAAAAATATTATAATAACACAGCAAATCCTCAAGAAAAAAGAATGTATGAAATGTCTAATATATATTATAATAAAGGTAAACCAAAAAGAATAGGATTTAGACATTTAGTTACATTAGTTCAACTAAATAGATTAAAAGATCTAGAAGAATCAGAATTAATAAGAGCTCAAAAAGTTAAAAATTGGCTAGAAAAATATGCCCAAGGCGATATGAAATTTATTGTTCAAGATAAAATAGAAGAAGTATTTGATATTAAAGAGAAAAAAGCTTTATTAGAATTAAAAAACATTTTAGAAAAAAGACAATTTTCAAATGAATTAGAATTATTTAGTGAATTTCAAGATATTTGTAAAAGAATAGAATTAGATGTTTCTTTATTTTTTCAAGCAGCTTATAGAGCTATTATCCGAAAAAATAAGGGACCAAAATTAGCAGGACTAATTTTATTAATTGGACAAGAAAGAATTATAAATTTATTAAGAACTTTAGAAAATTAAAATGAATCTTTTACCAGTTAATAGAGAAGAAGCTATTTCTTATTTAAGAGAACTAGGTAATGAGAATACTGAAATGAATCATTATATTGAAACTGAAGCAATAATGAAAAAGCTTGCAAATCACTTTTGTGAAGATGAAAATTATTGGAGAATGTTAGGATTATTACATGATATTGATTGGATATTAACAAAAAACAAAATTCAAGAACATTCATTAATTGCAGAAGAATTATTATTAAAATTAGGTTTTGAAAGTGATTTTATTTCTTTAGTTCAGAGTCATGTTTATTCAAATGAAATGATACCAAAATTTTTGGATAAAAAAAGATTAAGTAAAATAGAATTTTGTCTTGCTTCTTCAGAAACAATTACAGGTTTAATTTATGCTTATGCTTTAATGAGAAATAAAAATATTTCAACTATGGAAGTTAAAGGGTTAAAAAAGAAATTCAAAGACAAAACATTTGCAGAAAATTGTAATAGGGAAATTATTAAAGAAATAGAAAAAACAGGAATTAGTTTAGACTCGTTTTTTCAAATAGCTATTGATTCTTTAAGAGAGATAAAAAATGAAATTGGTTTAAATTAAGATTTAAATTCTAATAAAACTTTATCTTTAATTACATTATAATTATCTACTTTTAATTTTAAAGGTATATTTTTAGTATAACAAATTTTTTTTGTATAAGCTTTAAATTCAATTCCTTTTTCAAGATTTTTTATTGAAATTTGAGATCTATCTTTAATACCTGGAGTTTCAATCTCATAAATTATTTTATCTGATAATCTTTTAATTTTTGATAAAGCTTCTTTTTTAGGTAAACTTTGTCTTCTATTAAATTCCTCATCAGAGATTATTTCTTCTTTTCTTATTTCTTTTTTTTGAGTTACTTTATTTACATTTGGGAGATTACTTGTTTGAATTCTAACATTAAATCCACTTCCGATATTTTGTGCATCTGCTAGATTTAATTCTTTTTCAAGCTGTTTCATTAAAGAATTAACCATTTTATTTAATCCAAGAGGTAATTTTATTTCGTTTGAAAATGAATCTTTATTTACAAAATCATCTTTACCTAAAAAACCATAATTTTCTTTTGCTTTCATTTCTTTAATAGAATTTCCACAATAAGGACAATAATTAAATTTACTATCTACCTTTCTATTACAACCTTTACAAATATTTTTTCTCATTTCTATAAAAAAGTTATTGCTTATTTAAGTTTTATGGATTACTTTTATATTGTTATTATTAATTTTATTTAAACTTTGATATAATTCTTTAATTGGATAAATTTCTCTTAAGATATATTTTGCTTTAAAATTAGGGACAACTCTTATTTCTTGAAGTTTATTAGAACCCCAAATAGCTATAATGAATCTTAAGAGAAATGAAATTGAAAAAATAAAGATTAATGTGGAAACAAAAGGTATTTTAACAAATGTTAATAGACTTCCTATTAAAGAACCAATAAAAATCAAAACACCAGTTAATAAATTCAAATAAGATAAAGCATACATTCTTCTCTCGTGATTATTTGTATCATAAATATAATTTCTTGCTGCGAGTTCTAAACCTACTCCTCCAAAACCAAATAATAATCCTGGAACAATTATTGCATAAATTTTTAATAAATAAAATGATTCATTAAAAAAAAGAGTTAATATCCAAGATAAAGGTACTAAACTAATAAAGATTGAAGAAATTTTTGTTAATGCTATATTTCCATAATTATCTGCTATTTTTCCGATTATTGGAAAAAATAATACATTAAATAAAATAATAGAAATATTTGTTAAAATAAAAAGAGTATAAGAAAATTTTAATTCATTTAAAATATAAACTACAAAAAAAGGATTTGCAATAGCCATACTAAATTTGAATATAGCATAATAAATTGCAAAATTACCAAAAGGTGTCTTTTTAATCTCTTTTAAAAAATTTTTAAGGGATCTCTTTTCTTTTTTCTTAATTCTTATCCTTGGTTCATATTGATTTTTTAATAATTGAATTGATTTTAATCTAAATAAAAATGACATAAAGAATAAAAAACAAAAACAAAAAATAGTATATGTTGTTACTTGACCAATAATAGAACCATGCTTTGTTGAGATATCTAATAAATATGCAGAAACAATCATAGCAATCATTCCAAAAAATTGGATTGTTCTATTTCTCTTAGAAAAGTATGTTCCTCTTTTATTTTCTGGAACAAGTGTTCCCATTAGAATAAACCAAGAACTATCCATAATTCCAAAAAAATAATAAAATAAACCTAATATGAGTATTGTACCCCAAACAACAAAATTATATCCTAATATATAAAAAACACCCAAAGCAATTAAGAAGAACATTAAAAAATAGCTCAAAAAAGCATTTTGTATTAAAATTTTTTTATTTGAGATTTTCTTTTTATATTGTTTTTTTGATTGAATTAATTGAGAAATTCCAGGAAGTAAATTTGTAAAGGCACTTAAAATACCAATCTGAGAAGAATTTGCACCTAATGCTAATGCAAATGGAGAAAAATAAGAAACACCTAATGCACTTGAAACAGAAGCATAACTTCCTTCTTTAATACTTAAATCTAAACTTTGTTTAATTTTCTTTTTTATAATCGGATGTTTTTCTTTTTCAGAAGAATTTGTTACCTCTTTTTCCATTTTCAATTAAAAATAATAATTTAATTCCAGTTTGCTTTTTCAGCTTTTATAAAATTTTCCTCCACAAAGGGAGCATTTAATAAACTAATTTCTTTAAAATCTAAATCTGTTTTCCAAGGTTTACCCTCTTCTCTAAAGCCTTCTGGATTTAATTTCGAACTAAAGTGTCTTTCTTCATTATTTATCTTTTCAAGTTTTTTAGAAAAATTATTAAGTAATTCTTTTGTTTGAATTGAAATTTTTTCTTTTTCTTCATCACTTACCTTATGCCAAAATTGTTCTTTCATTAGAATATAATTAGTTTGGATTTTATAAGCTTATCCAAATTAACAAATAGTAAATAATTTATCGTCATGTACATCAAAGATTTTTAGTCTAACACCTGAATCAATCCAACCATGAGAATAATTTAATGCAGCAAAACAATTTACATAGTCTTTTTTATTTAAGAAGTGTTTTGCATCATAAAGATAATTTGTAACCATTTCAATAATTTCTTTTGCTTGATTTTCTTTACCTTTAATTATATTTTTTTTTATTTCAATTAAAGCTTTATTTGTTAAATTAAAATATTTCTCAATTTTTTCAAGAGTAATTATATTATCCATAATAAGTTTTAAGAAATAAAGTATTTAAGATTTTAGAATTAAGGAACTACTGAAATATACATAGTTCCAATACCATAATTCTGGCTATTTTGTTTTACTTCTACTCTTAATAAAAAAGTACATAAATAAGCTGTTTCAGGAACTTGTAATAATATTTTTTGGCTAAATGATTCTCCAACAGGAATTGGAATATCTGTTCCAGATTTAGCAATTATCCAACTTTCAATTTCTTGAGGTGAAACTTCACAATTACCAGGATCTTGAACTTTAACATCATATGAAAAAATTGCGTTTTGTCCTTGAGAACCTGTAATTAAATTTTTAATTCCAAATGCAAATCCTCCTGTTTGTCCTATTTGAACTGATGTTTCTCCTGTTGTTGGATATATTACAACTTTTGTATCATCTCCAAATAATTTTGAAATTTGGTCCATCACCTGAGCATCTGTTGCATCTACAACATTCATACCACTTCCAAAAATATTTCGGACTAAGACAATTCCTAAAATTAACATACTCATTGCTAAGACAATTACTACAATTGTACCAATACTCATTTCCATTGCAGCTTTTTTATTTTTCATTTTTTCTTTTTTTGAGATTTATTTAAAAAATTTTTATAAACAGGGTAAATCCCAAATATTATCGCTAAGAATAAAAATATCCAAAAATATTTTGTTAATGAGAAAATTAAACGAGGAAAATTATAAATTAAGATTCCTACTAAAAAAATAGTAGCACAAATTAAAGATAATTTAAATAAACTAATATCTAATAAATCTAAGTTATACCTCTGTTTCATAATCTAAATAGAATTAATTAATTTATAAATATTTGCAAAAATACTTAAATTAAATGATTCATAAAAGATAATGATTAATGAAATTGTTTTAGCTATAATTCAATCATTTAGTGAATTTTTACCAATATCTAGTTCAGGGCACTTAGCATTATATTCAAAAATATTTACAACACCTAATTTATTTTATTTTACTGTACTTCATTTAGCTAGTTTATTTGCAGTTTTATTTTTTTTAAAAGACGAAATAAAGACATTATTAACATTTAATAAAGAATCAAAAAAAATGTGGATTTATTTAATTGTAGCAACAATTCCAGCTGCAATGATTGGTTTTTTGTTTAATGATTTTGTAGAAGAAACTTTTAATTCATTTTTATTTTTAGGCATTGCTTTTTTATTAACTGGATTTATATTATTTTCAACAAAGTTTTTTAAAAATAAAAATAGGGAATTAACTCTTAAGTCTTCATTAAAAATAGGTTTAATGCAAATGTTTGCTTTATTTCCAGGAATTAGTAGAAGTGGTATAACAATATCAACTGGATTATTTCAAGGATTAAATAAAGAAAAAATTGCTAAGTTCTCATTTTTACTTTTTATTCCCTTAAGTTTAGGAGCTTTTTTATTAGAATTAATAAAATTAGAAAATTATTTCTTTGATTTTTCTTTAATAATAGGATTTTTAATTTGTTTTAGTTTAAGTTTCTTTTTCTTAAATCTATTAGTTAAAATAATAAAAGCAAATAAGTTTTGGATATTTAGTTTTTATTGTTGGTTTATGGGTATTATTAGTTTTATTTTACATTTTTTTTAAAGATATAATCTTTTGTTTGTTTTTGAGTTAAAATTTCTCCATTATAATTTCTAAATGTATTATTTTTTAATGGTCTAATAAAATGTTTATCACAAAGTGCTAAATATCTATTTGTCCCCCCAATAACAACAGTTGGCTCTGAATATAATGATAAAGTTCCATCTGAATTAAATCTTTGATTATAATAAGCAGAATCACAATTGTATTTTTCTCCATTTATAGGATATTTACAAATTGGCCAAAATTGTTTTATTTTTGTACTAATACCCATTAAATCACCAATACTATATTTTTCTGAATCAAATTCCTTACCTTTAATACTTCTTAATGGAAAAGAATTCCCTCTATAATCTGTTTGTAATCCTGTTGCAATAATTCTCTTTTGACTTTTATTCTCTAAAATAAAATCATAAATGTTTTCATCAAAAAATTGTATTTCATCTATAATAATTATTTCAGTATCTTTATCTAATTTTTTTATTAAACCTCCTAAATTTGGTACTGATATAGCAGGATATTTTAGTTGTTCATTATTTGCTGTAATAAAAGAGTCATCATATCTATTATCCCAATTAATTTTGAATGCTTGTACTTTTCTATTTGCTATTTGCGCACGTTGAGCATCTAAAATTGCTTGAGCAGTTTTTCCACCAAACATACTTCCTGCATAAAGAATAAAACCATTATTAAATTCTTCAGTAGGCATATTAAAAAAATTGAATTATGGTTTAAATAAATTATTATATTACTTTAATTTTTTATAACTTATCCAAATTAAAACTATTAATGTTAAGCCTAGCATTATTGCTCGGAGTAAGTTAGATAAATCACTCCAATATCTTATTGTTCCATAAATAATTAAAATTATTCCTCCGCCAAAAAGACCTGTTGAAACTGTATTTGCTAAGAATAAAAAAGAAATAAAAAGAACAAGAACTCCTAAAGAAAGATTAATCACAAAAAGATTTTTCTCATAAGTTTCTTTTTTCTCATTATAATCTTCTCTACAATAATAGTCTACATCACAATAACCATTTCCTTTTTCATATTCTTGCCAGAAACCATTTTGTTCTTCACAAACTTTTGAATCATTAATAAATTTAGATATTTCATTTTTACAAAAATCTTGATATTTGGGAGCAGGATAAAATGTTTGTATTAAATAAACTACAAAAAAAACAGTTACTAATGCTATTGCTATTCCTAAAATAAATTTTTTTGGTGAATTATCAACTTCTTTTTTCATTTTTTACATATTAAGTAAACCTTATCTCCTTTAAAACATTTTGGTAACTTAATTCCAATTTCTTGTCCTTTTTTTGCTTGTTTTATTTCTTTATTATTTACTTGCATACTTTTTACTTTTAATCTTTGAATAGATTGTTTATCAGACAAGATATATATTTCATCATTTAATTTTAAATTTCCATAATGTAATTTTAATGAAGCTGCCAAAGACTTTGGCCAATATTTTTCAATAGTTCCAATATATTCTTTGTATTCTGTTTGTTCGCCGTTATTAGAATAAGAAAAATCGTCATTTGTAGGCATTTTAATGTAAAAGCCACTTGAAAAGCCTCTGTTATAAACTTTATTTAATTCATTTAATAATTCATTTATTTCTTTATTTGTTAATTTTTTGTCTAATGCTTGTCTATAAACTTTTGTTACTGTATAAACATATTCTGGAGATTTATTTCTTCCTTCTATTTTAAAAGAAGTAATTCCTGCTTGTTTCATTTTTTCAACAAAAGGCAGAGTGCATAAATCTTTTGCTGACATTACTTTATTATTTTGTAATTTTAATTGATTATTTGAATCATCAGTTATTGTCCATTCTCTTCTACAAGGATGAGAACACTGTCCTCTATTTGCAGATAAGTTCTGTAAAAATTGAGAAGTAAAACATCTTCCTGAAACTGCAACACACATTGCTCCATGACAAAAACATTCGCATTCAATAACTTTTGAGATTTTTTTAATTTGTTTTAAATTTAATTCTCTTGCTAAAACAACTCTTTTTGCACCTAATTTTTTATAGAATTCTGCACTTTGTGAATTTGAAATTGATGCTTGTGTTGAAATGTGAAAAGGTACTTTGTATTTATTACATAATTGAATTATTGAATTATCCCAACAAATGATTGCATCAATAAAAGATTTAGCTTTTTTTATAATGTTTTCAATTTTATTTAATTCTGAATCATAAATGATTGTATTTAATGTTAAATACATTTTCACTTTTTTATTAGGCAAAGAACAGATTTTTTTTATTTTAGGCAAGTCTGAAATAGTAAAGTTTTTTGCACCTTCTCTCATATTAAAACCAGAAATTCCAAAATAAACAGCATCACAACCTGCTTTTATTGCTGAATGCAACATTGAGAAGTTTCCTGCAGGAGATAATAATTCATATTTAACCATATTTTTTAAACAATAAATTTATTAATAAATTAATGGGTATTAAATCTTGAATATGTCCTAATTATGTAGTGACAAAAGATATAAAACTTTATAAATTAAATAAAACTTAAATTAATATGAAAAAAACTCCTTTAGAAGTTGAAAGAAATGTATCTGCTAGTTTTGGTTATGTAAAAAAAGATATTTTAATGTTAAATGATTCCTTTTCTAGTTTATATGATAAATTTCAACAATTAGTAAGTCAACAAAATAAAATTTTAGATGAAATTAAAAAAATAAAAGATGAAGTTAGTGGATTAAAAAAACCTGTTAAAACAACAAAAAAAGCTACAAATAAAAAAGCTTAGAAAATTTCTTAAAATAATTTAAATTAAAAATAAATTTCTTCTTATTTTATAAAAAATAAAACGCCTACACCAGGAATCGAACCTGGGAGCCCCGAAGGGCCCGGATTAGCAGTCCGGTGCAATACCATTATGCGATGTAGGCAATAATTATGAATATCAAAAATTGTTTATAAGTCTTTTCACAAAATCAATAGTTTTATAAAATTTCATTTAGTTATATATTTGCAGACTAAGTTTTGCATGCTAGCCCCATGCAACTTGCACAACTGGGCTTTATGGTGAACTGAATAGGTAAGGCGTGAGAGGAAGTTATTAATATTGACCTAAATAATGTTGATACTTTGTCCTTCTTGATCTTGCCTTAATTAAGCGGGTCAGGCCTTGATTGGAGCAGCCCTAAGTTAAGTGTTTAGGTGCTTGAAGGGTCGCAAAGAGTAGTTATTTTTGTTAATCTCTTAATAATGAAATCAAGCAAATTACTTTGTCTGCACTTAATAATTAACTTTTTATAATCTTTTTTAATTTAGAATATATGGAAAAATATTTTATTACAACAGCAATTGATTATGTTAATGCAGAGCCTCATATTGGTCATGCTTACCAAAAGATTGTTGGAGATGTTCTTTCTAGATGGAATAAGTTATTAGGAAAAGATGTGTTTTTTTTAACTGGTACTGATGAGCATGGTAAAAAAGTTGAAACTGCAGCAAAATTAGCAAATAAAAACCCAAGAGAATTTGTAAATGAAGTTTCACCAAAATTTATTGATTCTTGGAAAAAGTTAAATATTAATTATGATAGATTTATTCGAACAACAGATTTAGACCATCAAGAAGTTGTTAAAAAATTTATACAAAAGTGTTATGATAATGGAGATATTTACAAGGGAGTTTATTCTGGTTTTTATTGTGTTGGTTGTGAAAATTATGTTACTGAAAAAGATTTAGTTGATGGGAAGTGCCCAATTCATCCTAATAAAGATATAGAAACAATAGAAGAGGAAACTTATTTTTTCAAGTTATCAAAATATAAAGATTTTTTATTAAACTTGTATAAGGAACATCCAGAGTTTATTCAACCAGAGTCTAGAAGAAATGAGATTATTAATAGAATAAAAGAAGATTTAAGGGATTTATCAATAACTAGGACTTCTTTTAGTTGGGGAATTCCTTTTCCATTAGACGAGAAACATGTGACTTATGTTTGGTTTGATGCATTAATTAATTATTTAAGCGGTGCTGGTAATAATCAAGAATATTGGCCTGCAGATGTTCATTTACTTGGAAAGGATAATACTTGGTTTCATACTGTTTATTGGCCAGCGATGTTAAAGTCAGCAGGATATCCTTTACCAAAAGTTGTTTACAATCATGGTTTTTTATCTTTTAATGGGCAGAAAATTTCAAAATCACTTGGTAATGCTATTTCACCAAATGTTTTAGTTGAAAAATATGGAGTAGACAGTATTAGATATTTTGTATTAAGGCATTTTCCTTTTGCTTCAGGTGACGACGGGAATTTTGATGAAGAAGCACTTGTGAATAGACATAACACTGAATTATTAAATAAACTAGGGAATTTAATTAGTAGAACTTCTGGGCTCATTGAAAAATATGGGCTTGAAAGAGTAGAAAATTCACTTCATTTAGACTTAGACAAAATAAAGGAATTATATGATCAATTTGAATTTGATAAAGTATTAAATGAAATCTTTTCCTTTATAGACAAATGTAATTTATATTTACAAGATAAAAAACCTTGGGAAACAAAAGACAACAAAATATTATATGAAGTTGCTGACGCAATAAAACAATTCACAATTTTATTATATCCAATCATTCCACAAACATGTGAAAAAATAGCAGAACAATTTAACTTTAAATTAACACTTGAACAATTTAATCAACCCTTAGAAATAAAAGAAATAAAAAAACAAGATCATTTGTTTAAGAAGATTGAGTGATAAAATAAATTAGAGAGAGAGTTATCCTTTTTTTAGAGTCTAATTAATAAACCTTCCCAAAAACTTAATAAACATTAAATCTTTCTTTTTTTTATGGAAGGAATTGAGAAGATACAATATGCTGATTTTACTAAACTTGATTTGAGGGTTGGTGAGATTGAATTGGTTGAAGAAATTGAGGGTGCAGATAAGTTGTATAAGGTTTCTATTAATTTGGGTAAAGAAAAAAGGATTGTTTGTGCTGGTTTAAAGGAATATTATTCTAAAGATGAATTAGAAAGTAAGAGAATTATTTTATTGTATAATTTACAACCTCGTATGATGAGAGGGATTGAATCTAATGGAATGATGTTAGCAGCAGTGACTGAAGACGATAAGACTGTTGCATTATTAACTCCCGATAAAGATATTGAATTAGGTAGTAAAGTTTTTTAATCTACAACTGCGAATCTTAAAACTCCACCAATACCACCAAGGTTATCAAATTGAACTCCTTGTGTTGTTTCATTAGTTACAATATGAACTTCACTTGAAATTGCAGAACCTAATTGTTCAAACTTTTTTATTTTTTTTCTGTCTAATGATTTTGATAAAATTAATTTTTCTACTGCACCTCGGTTTAATCTATCTTCAACTTCTGCTTCACCATATGTTGCTCTATCAGGATCTTTTGCTAAAGTTTCAAAAAATTCATCTAAAATTTTTTTTTGTTTTGTGATTTCTTGCTCTGACAAAACTTCTTCACATAGTTGAACTAACTCATTTAATCCAGGTAATCCTGTTCCACCTAAATCTTTTACTGCAATAACTTTTTCTTTTAGTGCAGTTACTAATTGTCCTTGATCTAAAAATTCATCTTTTGTAGGTATTGGTCCGCCTATTAAAATTCCTTTTAATTTTTGATTGTCAAAAAAATGATCCTTCATTGCATCTGCTACTCTTTTAAAAAATTCTTTAGCCATACTTTCTCTAATTCTATGAAATCTTTGAGAAGATTGTCCACCTGCTCTTGTTTTTCCTGGAATACCACTAGTTAAATTTTGTAAGAGTTTAACATGTCTTCCATCTAATAAGCCAATACTTGCTTCATTTCTTTCAATAATTAATAAACCATATATATCTTCATTAACTAACATTTCTTTTAATGGATCTAAAACAAAACTTTGATCACATCTATATATTCTAACTTTTAATTTTTTAGGCGGTTCATATGCCCAAACTTGTAAATCTTCTTTACCTTCTGTTTCACTAATATTCCCTGAAAAAACAGCTAAACCATTTTCAGGTGTTCTCTCAATTTCTTTTAATTTTCTAATTGCTTTTTCAAGTGCATTAATTACGTTTTTTCTAGTGGTATTAGATTTAATGTTTGTAGCAGTTCCTTTTTCATCTTCTAATTGTTTTGTAACTTGAGTTAATGTAAAACCTGCAGGAACATAAACAGTAATTAGTTCAGTGTGTCTACCTCTATAACTATCTAATTCTTCAATTAAAGATTCTAATTCAAATTTTTGTGTATCAGTCATTGTTACCATAATTATTAAAATAAAAACAGGTTTTTTAATATTTGTTATAAGTTCATTAATTCTTCTTCTGAATATTTTCTTTCTTTTCCACTAAACATTTCCTTAACAGTGTAAAGTTTACTCTTAATTTCATCTTTTCCTACAATAATAATTTTTTGTATTTCTTTTGTGTTTGCATATTCTAAGGCTTTTTTTATTGTTTTGTCAAGTATTACTTGTGTTTTTTTTCCATTGTTTCTTAATTTTTCTGCTAAATCATTTGCTTTTTTATCTTGTTGAATTGAAATTATTCCAAAGTCTATCTTATCAGATTCTATATTACTTATTAAAAAAACAGGTTCGAGTCCAATTGAAAAACCAGTTGATTGTATTTCATCGATAAGATAACTTCCTCCACCACAAATACTTACTTTAATGTCATTACTTTCTACTTCAAAAATAGTTCCGTTGTAATAAGATAATCCTCTAGCAAGTGTTGGTTTAAATTTTACTTTAATTCCTAATTCTTCACATAATTGTTTTAATTCTTTTATCTCTGAATAAAATTTATATTTTTCAAAGTATTTTTCTCCTTCATCAAATTTTTTTAATATTCTTTCTGCATTTAATTTTTTCAAGTTTTTTGCAACTTCTGATTTGGGTAATTTTTCTATTTTATCCAATTCTCTAATTACTTGTTCTCTATTTTTTTCTTCAATATTTTCACTTACTAAAATTTCATTGATTAATTTTCTGTTATTAATATAAATTGTATTTTTTATTCCTAATTTTTTTAAGATTTTAGAACAAATTAAAAGGATTTCTGCTTCGTCTTTAATGTTTGAGCCAACAATATCACAATCACATTGGACAAATTGTCTTAATCTTCCTTTTTTTATTGGTTCATCTCTAAAATTATACCCTATCTGAAATCTTTTGTAAGGGAGTTTTTGTCCTTTTGCGATTCTTTTTAATTGAAAAGTGAATTCATATCTTAAAGCTAGTTTTCTTTTGGCTCTGTCTTCTAATCTATAAACATCTCTTACTGCTTCGTCATCGGAATTTTTTCCTTTTACAAATTCTTCAAACTCAATAATAGGAGTTTCACTAGGTTCATAACCATATAATAAAAAAGTTTCTTCAATAATTTGTTTAATTTTTAGTCTTTTTCTAGCATCATTTCCTAAAAAATCACTGAATCCCTTTACAGTTTCTATTTTCATTATAAAATTAAATTAAAAGAGATATTAAAATCTTTTTATAAAATATAAAAGGGTGGAAGCCGAGAATCGAACTCGGGCCATGCGGACCACAACCGCAAATTCTACCACTAAACTACATCCACCATTAATAATTATTAAATAAAAATTGAATATAAAAAAGTTTGCATTAGAAAAATTACTTCTTTTTCTCAACAAAGAAATATACAATTGCAATAATTATATTAAAAAGAACTACAGCAATAATCCAAATAAAGATTCTAATAGAACCATATTTCATTTCCTTAATTTAATATATCTTCTAAATTATTTAAAAGTCTATAATTTCAATAAGTATAAATAGATTTAATCTTTAAAATTAAAATGATAAAAGAAAACTTAATAACACACCCTGAAATTCACCCAAAAGGTTGGGGTAAAGAAAATTGGATTGTTAATTCTAAGTTATATTGTGGTAAAATAATGGAAGTAAAAAAAGGAAAGAAATGTAGCATACATTATCACAAACTTAAAGATGAAACTTTTTATATTTTATCTGGTTTAATCAATTTAAATCTTTATATTAATGGTTACTCTAATAAGCCCCATGTTATAATTATGAAACCAAATGATACAATTCATATACCACAAGGATTAATTCATCAATTTATAGGATTAAAAAAGAGTAAGATTTTAGAAATTTCTACACAACATTTTGAAGAAGATAGTCATAGAATTATGAAAGGGGATTAAACTAATTAAAATTTAATACTTTCTACTATCATATGCCCAATGAAGAAGAGCTTGTCTTTGTTTTCTTCTACAATCGATTAATCCTTTAGGGCAATTTTTTGTAACTTGAGTTATATGTCTTTTCATTGCTTTCCATCTTTTTATTTGTCTTACATCATCTAAACATCTTCTTCCCATATAATATCTACAATACCATTGAAACCAACCACGAGGGTCTTCATGATAAATCCAACCTTTTTCCATCCAATATTTTAAAGACTTTGAAGCATTAATCTTAAAATAATTTAAATTAGGATTATGACATTTTGGAGAGAATTTTACATTATCAAACCAATCTTTTGGAAATTCATTTTTACAATCAGTCATATATTTCCCACCAAATACTCCTAAACTTAACATTTGTTTTGGTGTTAATTCTGGTTTAAAACCTTCATGAAAGTTTTTACCAATAGGTTCTGTAAGAAAATAAACATAACTTTTTTGCATTAAATCGTTTACAATAATTTTCTTTTTCATAATGAATAATCATTTTAAGATTTAAATGGCCCCACCAAGGATCGAACTTGGGCATTCTCGGTGTAAACGAGATGGTCTACCATTAGCCTATGGGGCCTTATGATTAGATGAATAATAGATTATTTTTAAATTTATGTTTTGAAAAAGGATAATTTTATAATTAAACTAATTCATATAATTTTATGAAATTAAAAGAGTGGTATTCTTCAAAACAAAAGAAAAAGATTGAGTCAAATATGATTAAGGTTATTAAAAAAAAATACTAATCCACAGATAACCAATTTATTAAAAAAACAAATATTCCCTTCAAAAAGGATTCGTTCTTATTTTTTATATATATTATGTGATCAATTGCTAAAAGAAGAAGAGTTTTACTTTTTAGCAAATGCAATTGAATTATTTCATCAAGCAACCTTAATTTATGATGATGTTTTAGATAATAGTGATTTCAGAGATGGGAATAGGATTACATTACACAATAAATTTGGCGAGAAAAGTATTTCTTCTTGCGGGAAAGCAGATCATTTAGCTTCTATTTTAGTTGCTTGTGCAGAAGAAGAATTAAATAAATTAAATGATTTAAAATTAATTAATCTATTTTTAAGTTTAAGATTAAAATTATTTAAAGCTCAATTAGTTGATACAATTGTAATAAAAAAACCTAAAAATATTTCTCATCTCAATTGGTTAATAAAAGAAAGCTATCAAAAAACAAGTGCTTTTTTTGAATTTATTTTTTCAATATATGCAATTAAGTCTAATAAAAGAGATAAAGATTTTAAAGAGACTAAAGAAATTGGGAAAGCAATAGGGATTTTATATCAAATTGGAGATGATTTATTTGAAATAGACAATGGAGTAAATTATAACACTACTTCTTTAACTTATAATTTATCTTATTTACTAGATAATAAAAAATTATTAAATAAACAAGAAAATATTTTTTTGAAGAGTTTTATTAAAAAGAATTCTTTTTCTGATGAAGAATTTAAACAATTAAATAATATTATGAAAAAATATGAAGATAAAATTATTTTATCAGCTCAAGAGAGATTTAAAAAATATTTAGGAATTGTTCAAGAAACAGACCAAATAAATGATTTTATGAAAAAAGAAATAATTGATTTTTCTAACAGACTTTTAGATACAAAATATTGGAATTATAAAACCTAAATTAATCATCTACTCTTACTGTATTACCACATTTTGTACACTCGTAAAAACTACTTTCAGATTCGTCTCCTGATCTCATTTGTTTTGTCCAGAAATAAGATTTTTTATTACCACATTTTGTACAATCAAAGTCAGTAATTGGGTTAACATTATCTTTAGGTGTTACTATTGCAACATCTTGTCTTTCATTTACAACTTGTTTTACTTCCATAATAATATCTTCTTTTTCAATATAATTACATCTAGGACAACCAAACTTAGTCTTTTTCATAATTAAAATTGAACCACATTTAGGACAAAATTTCATTTGTTTTATAATAGAAAAGTATTATTTAAATCTTTAGTTTTTTAGAAATTATGATTCTATAAGATATTTAAATTGATTTTACTTTATTTTTTAGGAGGTGAGATATGAAAAAAGAAATTGTTGATAAAATAACTGCATTAATTACAGCTGCATTTGGTTTAGTTGCGGCATTAGCATGGAATGATGCAATTAGATCTTTATTTGTAGGTCCTTGTAGTGCTGAAAATGCTGGAGCATTATGTGCATTATCATCAGGGGGTCCTTGGATTTATGCAGTATTAGTTACTATTTTAGCTGTTTTAGTTACTTTATGGATTGGAAGACTAGCTGAAAAAAATAAAAAGAATTAAAAGTAAAAAATATTTAATTAGATTATGAAAAAAGGAATTTTAATAATAGATTGGATTTTATTTATTTTAACTTTATTTTTAATTATATCTAAAATTATGAATTTATCATTTAATCAGTTTATACAACCCATTTTTTTAATTTTGATTTTAGTACATATAATACAACATTGGAAAATATTTCTATATTCTATAAAGAATAAAAAATAAAAAAAGACGACTTTATGTTTTCCCATCCAGAGACAGTACAAACATAAACACGGCAAGCTTAACTTCTGTGTTCGGAAAGGGAACAGGTGTTTCCAAGCCGCTATGGCCGTCTAAAATAATTAAGAAAAATGGAGTTTATAAAATTATTGGTAAACAAGAAATTTAGAATTTTTTGAACTTATTAACTAATTCTAACATTTCACTGTGACCTAAGAATTGAGCTCTACAACAATACCTTTCTATACCTAATTCATCTAATGCTTGTTTAGGTGTTTTTCCTTCTAAAATCATCTCTTTATATTTTTCATATAAATGTGCTATTGGTTTTCCACAACTAAAACATCTAATTGGAATTATCATATTAATCAAGCGAAAATTTAGTTTATAAGTTTTTTGTTTAGTTTAACTTTTCAATTTTTGTTTTTCCGTTCATATAAGGAATTAATACTTTTGGAATATTAATTGAGCCATCTTTATTTTGATTATTTTCCATTATTGCTACAAGTGCTCTTGATGTTGCAATTACAGTATTATTTAATGTATGAGCAAAATAAATTTTACCATTTTTTTCAATTTTTATTCCTAATCTTCTTGCCTGAGCCTCTTCCATATTTGTAAGGCTTGTAACTTCAAAAAATTCATTTCTTCTAGGGCTCCAACATTCTAAATCACAACTCTTTGCCTTTAAATCAGCTAAATCTCCTGAACAACATTCTAATACTCTAAAAGGTATTTCAAGGGACTTAAATAATTCAATTGAATAATTAAGCATTGTATCATACCATTTGTAAGATTCTTCAGGTTCACAAATTACTATCATTTCTTGTTTGTTAAATTGATGAGTTCTATAAATCCCTTTTTCGTCTATGCCGTGTGAGCCTATTTCCTTTCTAAAGCACATTGAATATCCTGTTTGTTTTATTGGTAATTT
>JAEWUG010000028.1 GCA_023397215.1 Nanobdellota archaeon
TAAAAATACAATCACAAATGGGCATTTCTATTACAAGATTACATGCTTATTTTATGATGTATTTATTTGGTAAACCTGCTAATGAAACTCACCCCTTTTCATTAAAACAAGTAAAAAATTTATTAAATAAAAATCAAGTAGTCTTTTGTGGAGCATTAAGATATACTACTCAACCTCAAACAACAGATGCAACAGCTGCTCAAATTGCTTCTTATTTAAAATGTCCTTTTATAAATTTAACAAATGTAGATGGAATTTATAATAAAAACCCAAAAACAAATAAAGATGCAAAGTTCATCAAAAAAATATCTTGGAATGATTTCAATAAAATTGCAAGTAAAATAAAATTTTCAGCAGGTCAACATTTTGTATTAGATCAAAAAGCATCTAATATTATTTTATCTAGGAAAATACCAACTTATATTGTGGGAAATTTAAATGATATAAAAAAAATAATAACTGAAAAGAATAATTTTAAAGGAAGTTTAATTCAAGGATAAAAATATAAAACAATAAAGTTTAATTAAAAGATGATAGAAGATATTAATTTATGTAAAACAAATAATTCTTATTATTTAGTTAAAATAAAATCAAAAGAAGAATTAAAAAATTATGAATGTGATGGTTTTTTAATTGATACAAATTCTAATGAAAAAGAAACTAGGAGAATTTTAGATTCTATAAGAAAAACAAAGAAAATAATTGTTATTGTTGGAGGAGATAATATCTATAATAGGAGGGTTTTAGAAACCATGAACATAAATTATCTAGTATCACCTGAAAAAACAGATAAAAAAGATAATTTAAAACAAAGAGATTCTGGTTTTAACCATGTCTTAGCGAAAATAGCTAAAAAAAAGAATATATCTATTTTAATTAATTTTAATGAAATAAAAAGTTTAAGTGATAAAGAACAAATTAATGTAATTCAAAGATTAATTCAAAATATAAAAATTTGTAGAAAATCATTTTGTAATCTAAAAATTGCTAGTTTTGCAAATAACTCTTCAGAAATTTTAACACCCTTACAAAGACAAGAATTTTTAATTTCACTCGGAGCATCAACAAAACAAGCTAAAGAAGCAGTAAAATTTTAATTTACTTATCTTGAATCCTTTTTTCTAATCTTTTTATTTTTTCTCTAATTAAGATTGCTTCTTCAAATTTTAAATTATCAGCTGCAAGATTCATTTCTTTTTCTAATTCAATAATTAAATTTGGTATTTCAGCATTTGAGATATGTTTTGTATCCTTAATCTCAATTTCTTTTTCTTTGATTGGTTTAATAATTGTTTTAGGAATAATATTATTTTCTTTGTTATATCTTAATTGAATTTCTCTTCTTCTATTTGTTTCATTAACTGCTCTTTTTATTGAATCAGTCATAACATCAGCATATAAAATTACTTTAGCATCTTTATTTCTAGCAGCTCTTCCAATTGTTTGAATTAGACTTTTATCATTTCTTAAGAATCCTTCTTTATCTGCATCTAAAATCCCAACTAATCCAACTTCTGGTATATCTAAACCTTCTCTTAATAAATTAATTCCTACTAAACAATCAAATTTCCCAAGTCTAAGTTCTCTAATAATTTCATTCCTTTGTAAAGTTTCAATTTCAGAATGTAAATATCTTGTTTTTATTTTATTCTCTGACAAATAATTAGTTAATTCTTCTGCTAATTTTTTAGTTAATGTTGTTAATAAAACTCTATTTTGTTTTTTGATTGTTTCATTAATTTCCTTTTTTATATCTTCAATTTGTCCTTTAATAGGTCTAATAAAGACTAATGGATCAACTAATCCTGTTGGTCTAATTATTTGTTCAACAATTTTATTACTCTTAAAATATTCATAATCTCCTGGTGTTGCTGAAACAAAAATTGTTTGAAATTTGTTTTCAATTAAACTTTCAAACTCTTCAAATTTTAAAGGACGATTATCATATGCACTTGGAAGTCTAAATCCATAATCAATTAAATTCTTCTTTCTAGATTTATCTCCTTTATACATTCCATGAACTTGTGGAATTGTTTGATGACTTTCATCTATTACAATTAAAGAATCTTTAGGAAAATAATCTAATAAACAATAAGGTCTTTCCCCCTGGTTTCTTCCATCAAAATGTCTAGAATAATTCTCAATTCCCTTACAATAACCTGTTTCTTTTATCATTTCAATATCATGCAATGTTCTCTGTTTTAATCTATGTGCTTCAATTAAATCCATAGAAGGTAAAACTTCTTCTAATTCTTTTTTAATACTATTAAATGCTTTTTCTAATTCATGTTCAGGAACCATAAAGTGTTTTGCAGGATATACAAAAAAAGTATCAAAACTATCTAATCTTTCTCCAGTAATTTTATCTAATAAATATATTTTTTCAATTTCATCACCAAAAAACTCTACTCTAATTATGTTATTTATGTCTGCAGGAATTAAATCAATAATATCTCCTTTAACTCTAAATTTACCAGAACTTAATTCTGTTTGATTTCTTTCATATTGTGAATTAACTAATTTTTTAATAATATCTTCTCTTTTTACTTTATCTTTAACTCTTAACCCAAATCTAAATAATTCAAAATTCTCTGGTTTTCCAATACCATAAATACAAGAAACACTTGAAACAACAATCACATCTTTTCTACTAATTAATGATGCAGTAGCAGAAAGTCTTAATTGATCTAATTTTGCATTTATACTACTATCTTTTTCAATATATTGATCTGTAGTAGGAATATAACTTTCTGGTTGATAATAATCATAATATGAAACAAAATATTCAACACGATTTTTTGGGAAGTAGCTTTTTATTTCTTCGTATAATTGTGCTGCTAAAGTTTTATTATGAGCTAAAATCAAAGTTGGTTTTTGAATTTTTGAAATGACATTAGCAATTGAAAATGTCTTACCACTCCCAGTAACACCTAATAAAGTCTGAAATTTATTATTTTCTTTTAAACCATTTATTAAATTATTAATTGCATTTTCTTGAGAACCTGCTGGCTTAAAATTTGAGATAAGTGTGAATTCATTTTCTTTCATAAAATGTTATAATATCTTAAGATTTTAAGATTTTCTCTTAAATTCCTTTTCGAAATATTTAAATAAGTCTGTTGTTACTATTAATCTATGACAAAAAACTTAGAAAATAGAGTTCTCTTGAATTTTGATTCTTTTAAAAGAAGCTTGAAAAAAAAGATATTACCTTTAGCATTAAGTATTCCATTATTATTTGCAAATACAAGTTGTGATTTATATAACCAATACTTAAATTATATAAGTATAAATAACATCCAAGAAGAAGAACAAATAATCGAGAAAAAGAAAAAAGCTGTAATATTAATAAATACTAGTGAGCTTGAAAAACCAGAATATGATTTAGGATATTCTTCTTTGAGAACATTATATAATATTTTAAGATTAAACAAAATAGGTTATGATTCTACTGATATTTATGTCTTAGGCCATGATGAATCTTATAGTTATAGTAGTCCATTATATCCTGATAATTCTTTTACATTTGATGATTACAGACAATTAACTCGAAAAAATTTAGAAGATGTAATGAATGAAATTAATGATAAATATTCAGAAGATGCATTTTTAATGATTCATATAATTGGAGATTCAATTAAAGAAGATTTAGATAAAGATGGAACATTTGATTCTTCTTCAACAAAATTTGTAGATGAGAAATATTATAGTTATGAATATCCTGAATTAATTTCTTCTTTTTTAAGAAATGAAAGAAAAGTAGGGTTAAATATAGATCAAAATTATTCAGGTTTTATTTATGATTCATTTAATGAAAATCAAAAAGATAATATTTTAGTCTTAGTTTCATCAGGTAAAAATGAAGAGATAAATAACTTTTCTTTTTCTAATTATTTTTCTAATTTATTATATAATGCAGAAGAAATTGATTCTACTAAATTTAATTCTGATGGTAATATTAGTGGTCAAGAAGCATTTGATTATTTATCTGAAAATATGACAAATTCTACTCCTCAGTTATGGACAAAAGATACAACACAATCAGAAGATTTTTATTTATCTAAATATTAGACTATTTTATAATTCTTTTTCTTGTTTTATTGCTGCAGGACTTTCACCACCATGCCATGTAAATCTTGGTCTTATTCTCATTGGATAAATTCTTTCACTATTATCATCTAAAATAATTGCAGAACCTTTTAATTTTGGTAAACTATTTATTTTATTTGATAAACTAGAATATAAATATGATTGACTTATTTCATTTAATGCTTGTACATCAAGTGCTGCAGTAACTCTATGCGAAATAACAATATCAGATTGTGTCATAGCATCTGTATGTATCTTTCCTGGTTGTTGTGTTGCAATAACTAAACTAATTCCTGGCTGTCTTCCTTCTCTTAATATTTGAACCAATGCATCTGATGCTGGTGTTTTTCCTTCTTTTGGTAAAAATTCATGAGCTTCATCAATAAAAATCCAAACTAAAGGCATTTCCCTATTTATACTAAATCTGGAATAATTTTCACCATATTGTACTGCTTGTATTTCCTCATTTTTACGTTCAGCCATTCTATAATTGAATAATCTCTTTGAAACAAGACCAATAATTAATGCTCTAATATTAAATGTTCCAATAGAAGCATACATAGATAAATCAATAACAGTTGTTTGTCCTGCTTTAATTAAATCTTGAATTGTAGTACCTTTTACCTCATCAAAAACTTTCCAACTCTTAGCAGCATTAAATAAAGCAATAGCAGAATTCTTTATCTCTTGAGTTATTGTTTTTATAGATTGAATTTTATTAACTATATCTTCAAAATTATAAGATTCTTGTTCTTCTTTTAATTCTAATATAGACATTTCAATTGCTACTGCAACAGGATTTGTAAAATTTAATTCAAATAAACTTATCCAATCAGATTCTTCTAATTCTGAAATTTTAATTGCAAATTCTTTATCAACAGAAATTCCTTTATCAATATATTCTTGATAATATCCAAAAGGAGCAAAAACCTTTATTGGTAATTTTTTAGCTTTTAACCCCCATTCATCAAGTAATTCCCTATCTTTTTGATTTAAATATTTCATAGTCCAAAAAATACCCATAGTATCAAAAATTAAAGAAGCAACATTACCAGATTCTTCTACTCCTAAATTTGATAAGGCTTCAGCAATTGTTCCAATAGTATAACTTTTACCACTACCTCTTTTACCAGAAAGTAAAATAACATGACTTCTTGCAATATCTAAATAAATAGGATTTGATAAAGAAGTATAATTTCCCATTGTAACAAAACTCTTACCAATATATGCTAATCCTCTTTTTTGAAAGTTTTTTTTATCACTTTCATTTCTCCCAATAATTATATCAAAAGGCATATTATAAATAAGAATTAATAGTTTTTAATTTTAAGCCTCCCAAACAAAAATTCTTACAATTTTAGGAGAATAATCTGTTAAGTTTGCTGCAATAATTGTATCTTCTACAAAAACATTTTTTTCCATAAGAATAGTATAATCATCTAATTTTAAAGTACAAACATGATTTGAATTAGTAAGATCACAAATTTCAAAAGAATAATTTAAATAAAATGGAAAATAGTTTTTTGTAAATTCATTTAAATAATTCTTATCTCCTTCTAATACTTTATTTCTTAAATTTTCATTCAGTGAAATTTCATTTAAAACTTTTTTTTGAATAACATAAATATTATCTCCTAAGTCTGTAGTTGTAGTTTGTTGTGAATAAATAATTAAAAGCACACTTGAAAAAATCATTATTGCAATTGTAGCTTCCATAATCCTTAACCATCCTTTTTTATTTTTTACCATGCTCTTATAATAAATTCAACATTTATAATAGTTCCATTTTCTAATATCACTCTTTCAGTATATGATTTTGCCATCACTTTAATATTGTCTGGGATTGGTCTTTCTAAAGTTATAATTTCAGAATTAATTGCAAAATCAAATTTACCAGGAACAGCAAATACTTCTTTTAATTTTTCATAATTTGAATCATATTCTATCTTTAAATCCTTAATTTTTGTATATGAAATTATGCTTTCATTAATAATTCCTCCAATTAGATGATTTTCATATACATTAGAACAAGTTAAAACTTCTTCAGGTTTAATAAAATCTTTAACTAAAATAATATTAAAAAATCCATTTAATTTTTCATTTTTTATAATTATATTTTTATCTAATATTTTTGAATTTGAAAAATTTTTATTTATGTCATATACGAATACACTTTTATATCCTTGAAAAGAATCTTGTAATGGGATACTTAAACAATCTAGTGGTGCATCATTTATTTTAATAGAAAATTGGACAACTTCTTCATTTGTATATTGTAAAAAATTATAATAAGCTCCATCAACAATTGAAGTAGTTAAAATATTAGTTTCATAAGGTTGTAAAAAGATTATTACAAAGAAAAAAAATCCTAAAAATAATACAAAAGATAAAATCATTTCTAAATGATTACTTGCTCCTCTTTTATTTACTCTTTTCATATTTTTAATATCCATTATTAGTTTAAATAAATTATCCTATAATAACGCTTGCCCCTGTAGTAATTATTAAGGTAATTGTAATTAAAATAAAAGAATGTTTAATTCCATTTATTACATTACCTTCTGAAATTTTACCAATAATTAATCCTGCAAAAAAAGATTGAACTAGAAGTAAAACAACTAATGGTGTTGAAATATCACTTTCTTCTACTTCTTGTTGGGGTTGACTATTTTCACCTCCTAAGATTGGCTGATTTGAACCAAATCCTTCGGGGTTTGATTGGGTAAATTCTACAGCAATCGGAATAATTGCATATCTTAAGACTAACATAATAACAATAAAAACAATAAAGATAATATAACCTTGGACAACTAAATTAGAAACAGAAGATGCTCTTTCTTTTTTTATTTCTTCTGTTTGTCCAACAGACATTGCAACAGATTCTAATATTGATTCAATATTACCACCAGCTTTTTGTGCTTCTGAGATTAATGTAACTGATCTAGAAATATTTCTACTCTTTGTATCTTTCGCTAAATTTTTTAATGCAATATCTAATGTTAGTCCTAAATTTAACTGATTACCTAGTTTTTCAATATGTTGAGTTAAAGAACCATAATCTCTTTTTTGTAAGTTTAAAATAGTTCTATTAATGGGTGTTCCAGACTTTACTCCTTCGACTAAGTCTCTTAAAAATTCTAAAAATTTTGTTTCTTTTTGTTTTTGTTTATTTTGACTTAAGACAATATTAACAATAAAAGGTAATACTCCTATAATTAAAGCTAAAACAGAAATAAACGAAAATAAAGCAACACCAATTTTGTCTCTAAATAGAAAAGATAATAGAATTATAACTGCAGAAAAAGCTATTCCAAAAATTTGATTCTTTTTTAATTTCATTATATCTTAGGTTGTTTTAAGCTTAAAACAATTAAAAACACTACATTCATTATTCCAACAATTGCTACTGTTAAAAAAAGTAATGCTCTTAATGACAACCCTCCTAAATTTAGATTTGCTACACTCATAATAATAAACATCAGCATTAAGATTAAAGGAGCTGCTATTAAAACTGAAATATAAATATCCATGAATGTCTCAGCAACATTAATATACTGTTTTCGTTCAAGTTTATAATCTTGTAAATAATTTTCAGATTTTTTTTCTAAATAATTTTTTAATGAACCACCACCACTAATATTAGTTGCAAGACCTCCTAATAATTCTGCTAATTTTTCATTAGAAGTTCTTTTAGAAATATTCTTTAATGAATTAACTAAATCATAGCCATAAACATTAATTTGAACTAAGATTTTCTTTAATTCTTTTCCTAAATTTTTATATTCATCTGAAGTAGCAATTATTTTGAAAATTTTAGTTGGTTCAATATCTGAACCTGCAATTGTTGCCATATGAATTGTTGCAAAAGGTAGTTCATATGCAATTTCCTTTTGAATATTACTTGCTTCACTTCCTGGATAACTATAAAATCCTGCAAAAATTAAAACACAAACTGCTAATGGTATCCAAAAATAGGACCAACTAATAAGGCTTGTAGAAACCAGAAAAATAAATAAAATACTACTCAATAAAAATCCCAAAGTCAAGCTAAATAACATCATTGAAATATAAGATTGAATTAATATTGGGATATTTGCTTTTTTTAAAGATAAATCTACATCTTTAAAACTATCAACTAATTTTTCTGATATTTTCCTAAAAAATATATTTGATATTTTAGCAAAATTATTTACTTTCAAGGATTCAATTGTTTCAGATTCTTTTTTACCGGACTTTGGTTTAAATGATAAATTAAAATTTTGATTAAATTTTTGATTTTCTTTTTTTAATTTATTTATTACTTTATTTATCTTGTTCTCATCTTTTAAATTTACTTTTAATTCATTACTTAATCTTTTAAACTCATCAATATTATTTTGAATCTTATCC
>JAEWUG010000030.1 GCA_023397215.1 Nanobdellota archaeon
GTTATATGTAAAACCAGATGTTTTATATATTCTTAAATTAGGATCTAAACTTGATGAACCACAAATATGAGGAGAATCACATGTTGAACTTGAAGTTAAAGATTTTTCTAATGTAAAATATCTTAATGCACTATTTGAATTAGTATTCCAGTCAGAGTAAATTAACCAATTATTTGAACTTAAATCTTTAACTAAAATCTTAGTATCATCTGAAATAGCATTAATAGGCATTTTACCTTTACATTGAATAGCTGTATCTAAAGAAGTACAAAAATTATTACCAACAATAATTTGAGCTGAACCACCATCATTTCTTACTACAGAAATTAATGTCCAACCTCCACCATCTGTTGTCATATCACAATAAACTTCAAAAGGTTCTTGGTTCAAATCAGGTCTAATAGTATAAATACCATCTCCTTTTGATAAACCTAAATCTAATATTTCTTTACAAGACTTTGGATGACTTAAAATTGAACCAAAGTTATTTCTTCCTTGATCATATAATAATTTAATTTCTTCTTCTGATAATGCTCTGTTGTAAATTTTAAGATTTGACAATGAACCATTAAAAAAAGAACTCCCAGCATTATAACTTGTTGCTAAATTTAATCTATATTCTAAGACGGTTCCAGTTACTATCCCATTATTTGGATCTTCTTCACCATTAATAAATAATTTAACTCTTGAACCAGTATAAACTAAAATAGCATTATTCCATTCTCCACTTTTATATGATAAAGCTGATGTAATGTAACCAGAAGCAGGACTAGAGTCAGGTCTTGCATAAAATTGTAATTTATAATTACTCGCTAAAGCTAATATTGCTCTATCTGAATTTGTTCCCCAATAAATTCTTTTACCAGAGACATCATCTAAAGATTTAAACCAAATAGAAATACTATATGTTGAACTTTGAGGTAGATAACCTGTTCGAATATAATCATTTACACCATCAAAACTTGCTCCTTCATTTGTTAATGTTGCTCCATAATTTTGTCCGTCATTTGAATAAGGTGTTTTATCTGTTATGACTTCAGAACCTAATGTTTCAGATTTAGTCCAAGTTGAGGTTAAAGGCATATCTAAAACTAATCCTCTATTTAATGAAGCTACTGTTGTTTGAGGTCTATAAGAATCATATAGTAATTTTATTTCTTCTGCACTTAATGCACGATTATAAATACGAACATCATCAATAGAACCATCATAATAATAAGCTGATCCAGGGTATTTACCAATATAATGCCTACCAGTATTACCTTGATATATAAAGGATTTTGGGCTATTTCCTGCCTCAATGCCATTAATATAAATTATAATATGAGTACCATTCCAAACACCTACAACATAATTCCATTCATTAATTATTAAATTACCTGCAGAAAAAGAATAAGAATTAGAAGTTCCATCTCCTAATTTAAATGTAATAGCAGAGCTTGTTTGCCTAAATCTCCACCCTGTCCAAGGACCCCCATCCCATTGCTCTTGATTTGAGATATCATATGTACCACTCGAATCTGGTTTAATCCAAGCGCCTATAGTAATTCTATTATTAATATCTTTTACATATGATGTTGAGAAATAATTATTGGATCCATCAAAATTCAAAGCCCCATTTTCTTTACCATATCTATCTACTGTAAAAGAAGGAGTATTTAATCCTGTATTTGTAATTCCATGATTCTCATAAGGGGTGCTATCAGTTACTTTACTTTGTCTTATCCCATTTACATAAGAGGTTGTATAAGGTTTTTTTTCCATTTGAGGAGCACTAATCCAAGTTCTTTGAGTTTCTCCTTGGTCATTCCCAAAATAAAAATGAAAAGATAATGAATCAGATTGACTGTTTAAAGGATTCAAAAAGGAATTCCATTCAATCCTATGCCATTGACCATCATTAGGAACTGTTTTATATTCAGAATTATATCTCCCAGTTTCAGAATTATCTGCAGTATAAAATTTTATTCTAAAATTAGAATCTAAAGTTTTAACATACATTGAAACAGTATAAGTTTCTCCAGGTTCCTGAGGAGCATAATCACCATAAGAATACCAATATCCAGATTTATCAGTATTTGAATCATAAAAACTAACAACAGGAGAAGTTATTCCTTCTGGAGGTGCACTATCATTCCATTGAATTCCAGTACAATATCCTTGAGCCCAACCAGTATTTAAATTTGTATTTGTTACAACATTCTCTGTATATTCGTCATATGTTTCTTCGTCTAATTTCCAGTGTCCGACTAATCCTTTTGTTAAGGAGACTTCATTACTTCCTCCTAAGAATGCTCCAGAAGCATATGCAATTCCTAATGATAATGAGATGAAGATTAATAAAAAAAGTATTATTTTTATTGATTTATTATTTAATTTCATGTTTAATAAAATAATTATTCCTCTTTAAATTTTGAAGAAAAAGATATATTTAAGTTTGTGGTTTAAAATTGTGCGACTTTGATTCCTAATATTGAAATTTGAATTTGTTTTTTGGAGTTTAGGTTTTGTATGTTTTGATAGTTTGTTGTTAATTCTAGGTTTATTGTTTTTTGTTTTTTAGAGGGAATAAAGGTTATTGGTGTTCTTGTTTTGATTATTGGCTTATTTTCCATTAATAAGTTAATTTGAAAAGAGGGTAATAAAACTGGAAAGATTTTTTCATTGTATAAATTTAATTGAATTTGTTTTTGTGAATCTGTTAATTCTATTGTATTGTTTTGAATTGGAATATCAAATATTTGACTGGATATTTCTTCAAAGGAATTATCAATATTTAGTCCTAATATTCCATAAATATTTATTGCAATTAAAATCAGAATTAAGAAAGCTAAGGTTATTATTATTTTTATGGGATTTAGAATAAATTTCTTGATTGTATTTAAAATCATAATAAAATATTAGTTAATTGATTATTTAATTATTTTGTTTAATCTTTTTTACTTAAGTTTACTCTAAAGTCTTTTTGAATTTCGATTTTGTCTTTGATTTCAGGGGAGATTTCACCAGATAAAACTAATTTATTTAATCTCATATAATTTAACATGCTAACTTCGTCCCACAATTTTTTTTGTTTAATTAAATTAATTAATTCTTTTTTGTCTTCAGGTAAAACTATTTTTTCATATTCTTTTATATTTACTTTTGAGTTTGTTCCATAGATATAATCAAGTTTATTTTCTTTTGAGAAGCTGATTAATTTATTTTGAATTTCTTGTTTTTGGTTTTCTAATTCTTGTAATTTATTTTTAATTTTAGAAAGATTGTCAACTAAGTCTATTGATTCTTTTTTAGAAATTGACGAAGTTAATTCTAATTTTTCTTCAAATAAATGTTTAAAACTTGGACAAATTGACTTGTAAACACAATAATTACAAAGAGGTGAAATTTTTCTTGGGAAGTTTTCTTGAATTTCTGCTTCTTTAATTTCTTTAATTTTTTCTAAAACTTGATTTTGTATTTGATTTTGTTGTTCTTTATTTCTTGTTGAAATTATATCTTTATCAAAAGCTAACATATGCCAAATTAATTTAATATTTTTACAATCTGAAAATTTATTTTTTACCCAGATAGAATACATTGTGAGTTGTCTATCGTTATCTACTTCTGTTTTATCTTTTATTCTTGAGTTTGTTTTATAATCACAAACATAATAATTTCCTTCTTTATCACAACCTAATTTATCTATTCTAACATGCCAAAAATTTCCGTCAGGTAATATCATTTTATCTTGAGTTTCAAGGCCTAAAATAGTCATTTCTTCAAAAGGATAAAATCTTTTATGATAATTTGTTAAGAATTCTTCTCCCATTAATTTATAATTTTGAGAAGTCATGTTTTCTTTTACAATTAAAATATCTGAACTATATTTTTCATCCCATAATTCTAAATAAAACTTTAAAATAAAGTCTAAATTAATGTCTTGTTTGAATTTTTTATTTTGATATAATTTTTCAAGTGTTTGATGAACAATATCACCCATAAATGCTTCAATTGTTGTTGGAATATCAACTTTAATTTTATCAACATATTTTAATTTATATTGATAAGGACATGTTTCATAACAAGATAATTTTGAATGAGAATATATTGCCATAAAAGAATTAAAAAAAAGGCCTATAAAAACTTTTCATAAATTAATTTAATATATTACCAGGACTTGAACAACTATTTTCAATACAATAAATAATATAATCTTCCATTTGTTTTCCAATTTCTTCAGAAAAACCCACCCAAGATTTTTCTCCAATAAAGGTTGTTGGAACTCCTTGAATTGTAATTCCATAAATTTTTGCTATTTCTTCAAATAAATCTTGATTATTTTTATCAAACCAAGTTTCATAACTTTTTATTTCTAAAGAAGGATATTTATCTTCTATTGTTGATAAAAATGCTTTTTCTTTAGCACAATAACCACAACCTTCTCCATAGAATAAATAGAGAGTTATTTTTTCACCATCTAATTGATTAACAACTCCTCCTGTTAAACTAGAGTCTAATACAAAAACATATAATAGAACTAAGACAACTAAAGCTGAAAGTCCGATTAATAATATTTTCTTATTCATTTTAACTTAAATTAATTAAGGTTTATATAATTTATGTTTAAATCTTGGTTTTTTTAGCTTCTTTAATTATTTTATTCATCCATAAAACTGAAAGAGCTGGATTTTTTCCTATTGCTGTTTCTTCACTTAACATTACTGCTTTTGCTCCTGACAAAATTGCGATAAAGACATCACTTACTTCTGCATTTGTTGGTTGTTTATTATTCACCATTGACAATAGCATTTCTGTTGCAATAATCCCAAATTTATTTTTTTTATTACATCTTAATAAAATTTCTTTTTGTATTGCTGGAACTTTTTCTAGAGATACTGCTTTACTTAAATCTCCTCGAGCAACCATTACTCCATGACTTGAGTTTATTAAATTTAAACTGTTTTTAACACCTTTAATTGATTCTATTTTTGCAATAATTTTAACATTATCTAAATTAACTTGTTTAATTTGATTTACTGTTTCAGCGAATGATACTGCAATATAATTTGGTTTTATTTTTTTTACCCAGTCTAAATATTTCAAAGATTTAATATCAATTAATATTTCAATATTTAATTTTCTCAAATTTTGAATCATTTTTTCCCATTGTTTTGGGTTTCCATATTTTGTATTAATTCTTGCTATATTCATTCCATTTTCTTTCATTTTTTTTAATGTTAAAAAATTAATAGAACTAGGACCTATTGTACAAATAATTTGAGGTAACATAGCTTAAAATATAAAAGAAAGATTATAAAGATAATGGTTAAAATTTTTATCTTGGAAAATTAATTTGAGCTTGAGCTGCTGCAAGTCTTGCAATTGAAACTCTATAAGGAGAACAACTTACATAATTTAAACCGATTTTATGACAAAATTCAATTGATGTAGGTTCTCCTCCATGTTCTCCACAAATTCCAATTTTTAATTCTTTATTAGAATATCTTCCTTTTCTTATTGCTATTTTCATTAATTGTCCCATTCCTTCTTGGTCTATTGCTTGAAAAGGATCTTTTGAGTAAATGTCTTTATCTAAATATTCTACAATAAATTTACCTGCGTCGTCTCTACTTAATCCTAAAGTCATTTGTGTTAAATCATTTGTTCCAAAACTAAAAAAATCAGCAGATTTTGCAATTTCATCAGCAGTTAATGCTGCTCGAGGAATTTCAATCATTGTTCCAACTTTATAATTTTTGAAGTCTAATTCTTTTGCTACTTCGTCAATTATTTTTTTCTGGTTTTCAAATTCTTTAATATTTCCAACAAAAGGAATCATAATTTCTGGTTTTGCATTTGTTTGTTTTGCTGATTCAAAAATTGCTCTTGCTTGCATTTGTGTTATCTCAGGATAAGTTATTCCAAGCCTACATCCTCTGTGACCTAACATAGGATTATTTTCATGTAAATCTTTTATTTTCTTTTTTAATTCTATTTCATTAATATTCATTTCTTGAGATAATTCTTGAATTTCTTTTTCTTGTGTTGGTAAAAATTCATGTAAAGGAGGATCTAATAATCTAATTGTAACTGGTTTTTCACTCATTACTTCAAATAAACCTGTAAAATCTTGTTTCTGAAAAGGAAGTAATTTTTCTAGTGCTTTTTTTCTACCTTTATAATCAGAAGACAAAATCATTTCTCTCATTGCTTTTATTTTATTCTCGCCAAAAAACATATGTTCTGTTCTACAAAGACCAATGCCTGTTGCATTAAATTTTAATGAGGTCTTAGCATCAAATGGTGTATCTGCATTTGTTCTTATATCTAATTTTTTTATTTCATCTGACCAATTCATTATTTGATTAAAATCTTCACTTAATTTAGGATCTGTTAATGGTATTTCTCCAATAAAAACTTCTCCTGTTGAACCATCAATTGAAATAAAATCATCTTTTGTTAATTCATTTTCTCCAATAATCATTTTTTCTTGTTTTTCATTAATCTTTACTTCAAAACATCCTGCAACACAACATTTTCCCATTCCTCTTGCAACAACAGCAGCATGAGAAGTCATTCCACCTCTTGAAGTTAAAATACCTGCAGCAGAATTCATTCCTTCAATGTCTTCGGGTGAAGTTTCTGTTCTAACTAAAATTACACTTTCTCCTTTTTGTTTTCTCTCAAAAGCATCTTTTGCACTAAAAGATATTTTACCTACTGCTGCACCTGGACTTGCTGGAAGACCTTTTGCAACAGGTTTATTTTGTTTTTTAAATTTCTCATCTAAACCTTTATGTAATAATTGATCTAAAGAATTTGCATCGATTCTTAATAATGCTTCTTGTTTTGTAATTAAACCTTCTTTTACTAAATCAACAGCAATTTTAATTGCAGCATGAGCTGTTCTTTTTCCATTTCTAGTTTGTAAAAAATAAAGTTTGCCTTCTTGAATTGTAAACTCCATATCTTGCATATCTTTATAATGATTTTCTAATTTATCTTTTAATTGAACTAATTCGTCATAGACTTTTGGTGACTCTTTTTTTAATTCAATTAAAGGCTTTGGTGTTCTAATTCCTGCAACAACATCTTCACCTTGAGCATTCATTAAATATTCTCCATAAAATTCTTTTTCTCCTGTTGAAGGATTTCTTGAAAAACAAACACCAGTTCCAGAAGCGTCTCCCATATTCCCAAATACCATTGATTGAATATTTACTGCTGTTCCAAGTGTGTGACTAATATTATTTAATCTTCTATAGGTAATTGCTCTAGGATTATTCCAAGAATCAAAAACTGCATTAATAGCCATTAATAATTGTTCTTGTGGATTTTGAGGAAATGAAATACTTTTTAATTCTTTTATTTTTTTCTTATAATTTTCTACAACTTTTTTTAAGTCTTCTACACTCATTTGATTATCATAATCAATACTTTTTTCTTTTTTGATTTGGTCTAAAACTTCTTCAAAAAAGTGATGCTCAATTTCCATAACAACATTTCCAAACATTTGAATAAATCTTCTATAAGCATCCCATGCAAATCTTTCATTATTTGTTTTTTTAGCTAAACCTAAAACAGATTTATCATTTAATCCTAAGTTTAATACAGTATCCATCATTCCAGGCATTGAAGCTACAGAACCAGAACGAACAGAAACTAACAAAGGATTTTCTTCATCTCCTAATCTTTTTTTTAATTTCTCTTCTAATTTAAATAAATAATCATTTACTTGACTTAATACTTGTGGAGAAATCCTTTTATTTTGTTCATAATAGTCTAAACAAGCTTTTGTTGTAATAGTAAATCCTGGAGGAACTGGCATTCCTAAATTAGTCATTTCAGCTAGATTTGCACCTTTTCCACCTAAAAGACTTCTCATCTCTTTTTTTCCTTCTTCAAAAGAATAAACAAATTTTTCTTCCATTATATCTAGTGGAAAAAAACCATTTATAAATTTTGTTATAATTTCTCTTATATTTTTATTAAATTTTAAAAAAGAAAGAAATTTAAGTTATACTTTCAAATTAATTTTATGATTGAATCTAAAAAAGCAATTAAACAATTAAATGAATTAGAAAAACTTACTTCTAAAGAAACTAGACTTGCTGCAGAAGGGTGGAATAAAAATTGGAAGACTTTAATTGCTATAATGATGTCTGCTCAAACAAGAGATACTAAAACAATAGAAGTTTGTGAGAGATTATTCAAGAAATACAATTCTTTAAAAAAATTATCTAATGCTAAACTTGAAGAGATTGAAAAAGAAATTAAATCAATAAATTATTATAAGACTAAAGCCAAAAATATAATTGAAATTTCAAAAATTCTTTTAGAAAAAAAAGTGAGATATGAATTTGATGAATTAATTAAATTACCTGGAATTGGAAGAAAAACTGCAAATGTTTATTTAGCTGAAGTAAAAAAAGAAAATAGAATTGGAGTAGATACTCATGTTTATAGAATTTCTAGAAAATTAAATTGGGCAAATTCAAATACTAGAGAAAAAGTTGAACAAGATTTAATAAAGTTGTTTCCTGAAAAATATCATTATAAAATAAATTATATTTTAGTTAGGTTTGGACAAACATATGGTAAGAGTTCTAAAAAAGAAGATTTAATATTAGAAAAAATTAAAACAATTGTTTAAAGATACAAATGCTTTTTAATAATCTTCTTTAATTAGAGTTATGGAAAAACCACTTGTTTTTTTAGATATTGATGACACTTTATTAGAAACTAAAACAGTTCAGAAATTATTTTTGAGTCAAAGATATAAGTTTAACAGTTTAGAAGAATTAAATTCTTATTTT
>JAEWUG010000003.1 GCA_023397215.1 Nanobdellota archaeon
GTCTTTTTTTAAGTTTTTTGAAGCATTTATGTATTTTCTCGCAGTAGTTCCACCACCTGTTACTACAATAAATTTTGTTTTTTTATTTTCTAAAATTAATTTTTTAAATTCTGTTAAAAACTTATAATCTACTTCTCCAGGAATAATTCTAGATCCACCTAAACTTATCACAACTTTATCTAAAACCATATAAAGAAATAAACTTTCAAGTATATAAAAGTTAAGTTATTCTTGAATTCATTTTATAATACTTTTGTTTTTACTTTTTAATAAAAACAGATAGAACACCACTTCTAAATAAAACAGTATATAAAGAAGAGTCTCACAAAAAATATATTTTTTATATCAATATTTTATATAAATAAAAAAGTAATTTAATTATTAAAGGAGGTGAAAAATGAAGATTTATTTGAAAGAAAAATTTGATCCTGAAGAAGATCCAGAATTAGAAGTTTCAAAGTTAGATCAATTTAGAAAATTACTTTATGGAACTGGTATTTGGAAGAGATCAAAACAAGGAGGATATGAAATTATCCTTTGATTTTTTTAAATTTTTATTTTTTCAACATAATTTTATAAATGTATTTTCCTTTAAAAAAGGATGAATAAAAGAGGCCAGTTTTTTATTTTAACAGCTGTGATATTCTCAGCATTATTATTTAGTATTAGTTTAACATTAAATGAAATAGTAATTAAAGAATCTAATGATAATTTTTATGAATATAGTAAAACAATAAATAGAGAAGTTAAATATGTGCAAGATTTACAAACATATAGCGGAGATATAAATGAGACACAAATACAAGAATTTATTGAACTAGTCTCTGGAGATTTAAAAGACAAAAGTCCTAATACTAATTTTATGTTTATTTATGGTAATTCAACAAAGTTATCTATTAAAAATTACGGAAGTGAAGATATTAAATTAAATAATCAAGTCATTCAAGGAACTGGAAGCAATATTCTTAGTAAGATTAAAATTAATATTGGTACTATAAAAGTTCCTTCTAGTGGGAGAGGTGGATTAATGGTCTATGAAAATTTAGATCCAAATACAACATTAGATATTACTTTTAATGAACAAGTTTATAAATTTTTAATCCCAAGTTATAATATAGTTATTTTTTTAATGGAAAAAGAGGTTGAAGATGAAATATTTGTTGATATCAAATAAAAAAGGAATAAGTAATATAATTGGATATGTAATTTTAATTAGTATTACAATTTCTTTATCAATATTAGTTTATAATTGGCTTAGTTTTTATGTCCAAGAAGATACTACACCTAAATGTCCTGATGGGATATCTATTTCTATTGAAGATTATTCTTGTTCCCCTTCTATGATTAGTATAAAATTAAAAAATCGTGGTAGGTTTAGTATAGATGGGTATATTATGAAAGTTCATGATGATATAAATGCTGAATTAGGTATGTATAACATTTCTACAATATTGTTTTCAAATGAGAATTTAATTGATGAAAAGTTTAAACCAGAAAATATTTTTTATAAAACAGAAGATTTATCTAAATTAGATTTATCTAAATTAGATTTATCTCAAGTTACTTTATTAGAAATTCAACCAATTTATTTTTCTTCTCAAAATAAAATCATTTATTGCCCAGAAGTTATTACAAAAAAAGTAACTTGTAATAGAAATATAATTACAGATGGTTTATTACTTTATTTACCATTAAATGAAAGTGAAGTTGTTAAAGATTTCTCTGGGAATGAAATCGGAAGCACAATTGATGGTACTATTTGGAATGAAGAAGGAAAAAATAATGGTTCATATTTATTCGATGGTTCAAATGATTTAATTTTATTAGGAAAATTGGCTAATTCAAATAGTGCATTTAGTTTTAGTTCTTGGATAAAATGGAATGGTTGGGTAAATGAAGAAGATGCAACAGAAATATCTGGTATTTGGGGTCATGAAGGATTAGAAAATAAGAATTCTCATTTTGAGATTAAAAAAAATGGAATAAGATTAAGATTAGGAGATCTTGATAAGAGTGAAATACAATTACCACCAAAAAATCAATGGATTCATTTAGCATTTACATATAATGGTTATCAAGCTAAAATTTATTTAAATGGAAATCAAATTGATTCAATAGATGGTTCAACAGGTTTTATATTTGGTGGAGAAAACCATTCTATTGGAGATAGTCATTGGGGTTTAACAGGCAATAATAGACCATTTAATGGAAAAATTGACGAAGTTAGAATTTATAATCGTGCATTAAATGAAGAAGAAATAAGAAAGTTATATAATTGGTATAATTAAAAAATTATTTTTTAAGGGCTTTTCTTTGTGTTGTTGTAGATAAATTATCTATTTTTGTAGGTTTTGTTTGTGTAATATGTTTTGTTGATTCAGCTTTCATATTTTCTGTTTTTTCATTAACTTGTGTAGACTTTTCTGGTGTTTCTTTATCACTTCTTTCTTGTTTAATTTTATCTTCACTTGCTTCTTGAGTTATTACTTTTTCTAATGCTTTTTTATTTACTTTTGTTTTCTTTTTATCATTTTTTTGTTTTGTCCATTTTACATAATCAGAAATATCTTCTAATTCAGCATAAACAATTCCATTTATTTTTTTAGCTTTAACTTTTACTTTTGATAAAGGTTTTTTAATTCCTTTAAACCAAATTTCATTATTTAAATAAATATCAATCTTTACCTTATTCAAATCTCTATTTTCTACTTTCATATGTTTTGCTAAAAATTCTTTTAATGTTTTAACTGCTTTTTTAGCTCTTTTATATTGTGGGACTTTTAAAAAACCTTTTCTTAATGGCACAATATAAACTCTTTCTAATTCTATTTTTTCTTCTTTAATTTCTTTTTTATTTTTTGTTGATAAATTTAATGATTTTTTATTTTCTTTTTTCTCTACAATTTCTGTTTTAACTTCTTCTTTTTCAATTTTTTGTTTTTCTTCTGCCATTTTAACCTAAATGTTTTTTCCTAGATATTCTAGGTTTAATTTTTAATTTTCTTGTTCTCCAATGTCTTTTTACATGAGTATGAGCTGATGGATGTATTCTTTTACCTTTACCATATTTTTTTAAAACTGTCCAAAAAGGAGCCCAACTAGTTTGTTTTGCTTTTTTCTGAAGATGTCTTTTTTTACTACTTCTCATCTTTGCTTTTCTACTAACCATTTTATTCTTCTTGCTCCTCTTCATTTATTTCATCTTGATCTTCTTCTTCAATATTTGTTTCTAATTCTTTTTTCCAATCAGTTGTTAAGTTATTTATATCTAAATCTTTTGTTACTTCAACATCAATACTATCTAATAAATCTCTTCCTTTTTTTGTTAATCTTCTACCATATTGTAATTTTAAAACTTTTTCAACTAAACCAGCATTTTCAGCTTGTTGTAATATTGTTCTAATTATTTTACCACTAGATTTTCTAAATTCTTCAGGTCTTCCACCTCTCTTTTTTCTTGAACCATATTTTGTTCTTAATTTTCCTACACCTACAACCCCTTTAACATATAATTGTCTTAAGATACTTGCACTTCTAATATACCAAAAGTCTTCTTGCATTGGTGGTCTTTGTTTAGATGTTGAACTTTTAACAAAATAAGACCATTCTGGTGCTTCAAATTCCTTGTATTCTTTTAATACCCGAGCTAATGCTAAAACATACTTTTCAGGATTTTGACTAAATATTTTCTTTGCCATTTTTTATTATTTAGGCCTTTCATTTCGAAAGTAAATCGTCTAAGTCTAAAATAAGACTGACTTTAACCTAATTAAATCCAACAAAATACCTTTATAAACTTTTTTATTAAGAATTATTTTTTCTTTTCCCAAAAAACCTTATAAAGTTAAATTACTCTTAATGAATAGATGGTAAAAGAAGTGAAAAAAATTAAGAAACAGACTACCAAAAACAATATCAAAAAAGTTATTCCAAAAAAAGATAAAAATCTCACCTTAGAAGGTCTTGAAAAAGCTATGAATAAATTAGCAAATAATTTTGAGTTATTATCTAACAATATGAATAAATTACTTAAAGTATTTGAAGATTCTGCAAAGGAATTAGCTAAAACAGAAAAGAATATTCCTGAAAGTATTTCTGCAAAAATAGACTCATTATTAAATCAAAATAAAGTCATAAATAAAGGACTAAATGATGTAGAAGAAAAATTAAAGATTTCACCAAAAAGTAATATCTCAGCTAAAAAAGAAGAAGATAGAGATAAAGAGCAGGTTTTTACTTTAAAACCTAAGCCTTTACCGAGGATATAATGATAAATGAAAATCAAGATTTTGGATCAAAATTAGTTAAAAGGATTAACCTTAATATTATAAAAAAAATACAAAAAGAAAAATTTAATATTAAAAATCCTGAAATATTAAATGAAAAAGATTTTTCTGATTTATCTGATAGATTAATGAAATCTATATTAGTAAAAAATGAAAGTATTAGAACAATTGATAAAAGTTTAAAATATTTTGAATTACCTATTAAAAAAATTCAAGAGATAAAAACAAAACCAATATTAGAAAAAACTAAAGATAAAATTGAAAAACCATTGTTAAAAAGACCACCAGTGTTTATGAATAAAAGTATGAATTTTAATAAACCAAAGATACCAGAACATAAATTACAACAACCGGTTCTAAAAATAAAAACATACGGTAAAATAGATTTTTTAATCAAGGATAATTCTATTAGTTTTATTCAATGTTATGGTCCTGATAAACAAGTTAGTGTAATACAAAGTGGACAAAAGAATAATACTCCTATTATTTTAACTCAAGAAGAAATAAGTAATCTTTTAGATCAATTTTCTGAAGAAGCACATATTCCTTTAATTGAAGGGCCTTTTCAAATATCTGTAAATAATTTAAATATCTCAGGGGTTTATTCTTCTTTAATAGGTTCTAGTTTTATTATTAAAAAACAATAATTTAATAAAACAAGATAAATAAGATTAATTATGGAAATTAATTTGTATAATACTCTTACTCGAAAGAAAGAATGTCTAAACTTGAAAAAAAGTTTAAAAGATAATTTTGAATTAAAGAAGATTTAATGGAACAAATAAATAAAGAGCCTAGTTTAGAAAGTTTGATTAATAATTTTAATTATATTAATAATTTAAAAATTCCTAGATTAACAATATTAAATTTACAACTTTATGTAGAACATTATGTTAATGAATTAATTAGTACTGAAGTAAGCTTAAATGCTATTGAGGAAATAAAATTATATCTTTCTTTTCCTCAAAAATTAAGAATTATTAAAAAAATGAAAGTTATAGATGATACACAATTAAAAATTTTAGAATTATTGAATAAAATAAGAGATAATTTAGTTCATGAATTAGTTTTAGATGAAGAAAAAATTAAAAAAAGAATTAAAAGTTCAAAATTAGATTTTGTTTATGGTTGGAGTTATATAAATAAAGAACAAAAAAGAATTGGAAAAATTATTGATTTAAAAAAAATTTATAAAAAAATAGATGATAATATTAGCCAATTGTTTATTTCTGTCATTTTAATTATTGGGATTATCTATAATAAATTAAGAGAAATAAAAAAACAAGAAATTAATCAATTTATTGACTTAAACTTAATAGAAAATAATAAATCACAAATACAAATATCAGTTTTAAAAATAGAATAGTTAAATTCCTAAAATTCTCTTTGCTTCTTCTTCGTCATAAATTTTTGTTTCTTGTAATTCTTCTTTCTCTTCTCCAGTTTTTTTATTAATTTTTTCTTTTTTTTCCATCTTAAAATATTAGAAATTAAAGATAACCAAATATATAAGATTAATGATAATACAGATTAAATCAAATAAAAGTAAAATTTAAAAAGGAAAATCTCTAATAGAATTTATCTTGGATAAAGAAGTTCAAGCAATGTTGCCTCAATAGTATAGTGGCTAGTACGATGGCCTGTCGCGCCATAGACCCGGGTTCAATTCCCGGTTGGGGCGTTCTGGAGCATCTGCCCATTTTAAGGGTGTATGGTTAAAAAACTGCAGTATCTTTCTAAAAAAATTCAAAATTTAATTTTTCTGTCACTGTTGGGTGGACCGACAAAATTTAAATATTTCGCCCATCGCACACACACTGATGAGACGAGGCGAAGAAATAATTAACCAAAGATACATTCAATGGAAAGAAAAAAATAAGGATGGAATTAAGGGAATTAATGAAGAGAACTCTAAAATTATATTAAATTATGTTTCTGATATGGAGTATGGATTAAATATTGGAAAAAGTAGTAAAAAAGGTGGTAGAAGTTGTAATAGACTTTATAATTTACAACAAAGGATGGTTTTTATTACAAAAAAATTAGAAGAGTTATATAATGTTAAAGATTTAACTCAATTAGAAGAAAGAACTTTACATCATTTCTTTACTGGAATGAAAAATGGAGAGATTAAAAGATTGGATGGTAATACTTATCAAGATCCTGCAAATTTTGTTAAAGTAATAAAAGCATTCTGGCATTGGTGGCAAAAAGTTAATCGTAAAAAGGGGATTGAAATATATGATATTACCCAAGATCTAGATACTAGTGTAGAAAAACCAATATGGGTTTATCTAACTGATGAAGAAATCAAATTAATGTATGATGAAGCAATTGATTACTATAAAACATTAATACTTTTTTTATATGATACAGGAGTTCGAGCCCCCAGTGAATTGAGAAATATTAAAGTTTCAGATTTACAAAAAAATGGGAAGGAGTTAAACATTCGAGATGAAATAAGTAAAACTTTTGGAAGGAGAATTAAGCTTATGATGTCCTCAGAAATAATTAAAGCTCATATTCAAAGAGAGGGATTAGCAAAAGATGATTATTTATTCAATAGAGAACCTCAAACAATGAATAAGTATTTACAACGACTAGCTAAAAAAGTTTTTAAAAAAGGTGTAAGTCCTGCAGGTGAAGAATACCATAAAATTACAATGTACGACTTTCGACATTGTTCATGTTGTTATTGGTTACCTCGTTATAAATCTGAGTCTGCACTAAAATATAGATTTGGATGGAAAAAATCAGACAAAATTCATTACTATTCAGAATTATTAGGAATGCGTGATACTATTAGAGAAGAAGATATGTTAATAGATATTACAAAAACAGAAATTGAAAAACAATTAACTAAATCTGAAAATAAAAATGAAATATTACAAGAAAGAGTTGATATCTTAGAAAAACAAATGAAGATATTAGCAGAAGCAACACAAAGAATTTTATTGAAAAGTCAAGGATATTTATGTTAAAAAAACCACAAACTTAAATAATTCTTTTTATTAAAAATTTAAAGAGGAATAATTATTTTATTAAACATGAAGTTAAAAAAATGGGATAATAAATCTATTAAAGTAATTCTTTTCATATCTATCTTTATTCTATTATCTTTAGGCATAGCATATGCATCGGGAGCATTTTTAGGAGGAAGTAATCAAGCCTCATTAACAAAAGGATTAGTAGGACACTGGAAATTAGACGAAGAAAGTATTATAGATTTTACAATTAATGAATATTCTTATCCTACATTTGATACCTCAAATTCAAATGGAGGATGGAGTCATTGGGGTAGAAGTGGTGCAATAGGAAGCTATTCTCAAAATACAAATAAAGATTATATCTTTGACAAATCAAATACTTATTCACATAGAGTTTCAAATGGACCTAGTGCTACAGGTGAATATCTTTTATATCAATCTCCTTCAATTGAAGGGATAACTAATAGATCTCTTTCAGCAATTGTAAAATTAAGTGATGGGAGCCAAGTTACTAACGATAAGATTTTTCCAGCATGGAATGCTATTACTTCAGGGAGTATTCCAAATTATATATGGACTTCAATAGATTATTTAGGTAATGGTTTTTATTTATGTAAAGCTGAGGGAATTAAACAAGATGGAAGTAATGATTTAGTTGGGATTTATGTTTCTCCAGGGATAGAAGCTTATTTCTCTCATGTTCAATTAGAACAAAAATTATATTCTAGTTCATTTGTAATTGGTGCTAGAAATGGTACCGTTGATGATAGAAGTGGATATTCAAATAAAGGGATTAATTATGGTGCAATTTTAACTAATGGGATAAAGGGAGAAAGTAAAGGTGCATTAGAATTTGACGGAGTAGATGATTATATTAACTTGAGATTAAAACAAAGTGGAGAAAATAATTCTTATGCTATTTCTATGTGGATAAAAGTCAACCAAGGACATAGTAATCCTTCTCTTATACTATATGCCGGCGGAACAGGAAGATTATGGGTAAGACAAGACCCAAATTCAATAACTCTTAATTCATATTTCGGATCTGGATATGACTATTGGGGATCCTCCGTTTCTACTCCTAAGGAAGAATGGTTCCACATAGTTGGAATTTTTGACAAGCAAGGAAATCAATCTATTTATTTAAATGGAGAATTAAAAACTTCAAGAGATTTATCAAGTTCTTCTCACTTACCTTGGGATACTGGCACTTTTTATTTAGCTAGAAATAGTGGTTCTTATTATAATTACTTCAATGGAGCAATTTCAGATGTTCGTATTTACGACAGAGCTTTATCTGAAGAAGAAATAAAATTATTATATGATTCTTACAAACCTCAAACAACTATTAGTTCTTTAACAAGAGGACTTATTCTAGATATGCCTTTAACTTCTATTTGGACAAAATCAGAAAACACTGGTTCAGAAAGAATAACTGATAAAACACCTTATTCAAATGATGGACAAAACTATGGAGCAACATTAACAACAGAAGGAACTTATTTTTCTTCTTCTCAAAATCAATATATTCAAACGAAACTAAAAATACAAGATTATTTCAATAATAGTGATGAATTCACTCTTTCTTTTTGGACTAAATTAACAGCAACATCTACTGTTAGAAGCGGTTTAGTTAATGCAAATAAATATTATACAGAAGGAACTGCAGGAGGATTTGGAGTTATGCTTGACCAAAATAATAAATTTGCTCCACATATTGGCAATGACCTATCTACTTCTTCTCTTTCTTCATTAACTGTTCCAATAAATGAATGGCAACATGTTTTAATTAAATATGAAAATAGTAACTTCTCTTTTTACCAAAATGGAATTTTAATAGATTCACTTTATAGAAACAATTGGCTTGTTAATAATCAAGACATTTTAATAGGAAAAGGTTCTCAAGGAGGTTGGACTTCAACTTCTGATGCATTAATCCAAAATGTTCGTGTCTACAATCGAGCCTTATCCTCTGAAGAAATAAAATTATTATATGATTCTTATAAACCTCAAACAACAGTAGCTTCATTAAATAAAGGATTAGTCTTAGACATGCCCCTAACATCAACTTGGACAAAATCTGAAACACCTGGTTCTGAAATCATAACAGATAAAACTCCTTATTCAAATAATGGGCAAAATTATGGGACAGTACTCTCTGGTGAAGGAGCCACATTTGATGGAAGTAATGATTATATTGTAACAGGATGGGGCCAAGGACTTAATCCTTCAACAAATCCTTTAACAATAACAATGTGGGTTAAACCAAATAATATAAATTCAGCTACTATGTTTTTTTCTAATAGACAATCGGGAGGATCCAGTAACCGTCTTTATATAAGCATATATAATGGGAAATGGGATTTAGGAATTCATACAACTACTTGGGGTAGTGGAACAATTAATGCAAATACAGACTGGAATTTCATTTCAGTTGTTATGGATGGTTCCCAAGCTACAATGAAAGCAAACTTACAAACAACAAGAACAATTTCTTATGGCTCTTATAATTTAAATTTAAATGCACATTTAGGAACACATGATCTTAATTATTGGTATAATGGATTAATTAAAAATGTTAGAATATACAATAGGGCTTTATCAGATGAAGAAATAAAATTACTTTATGACCAAGGTAAAACTTAACTTAATTAGTAGAAATAAATAACTCTAAAAAATTATAATAGATGAAGATACTTCTGGACAAAGAAGTTACTTGAGATTATTTATAAAATTTTTTAATTTAAAATAGGATTATACCCTTAGATTATCCCAAATGTTTAATAAAAATTATAAAAGTAGAATCCTATAGAACATTTAATGAAAAAAACATTAATCTATTTTAGTTGGTGGTTACATTGTAATAATATTCTTAATTTTAATGTTCACAATAGAATTTACAAGTTAATTTCTAAATATATTTAAAGTCTTTATTTCTTAAACTAGTATGAAAGAGCATATCTCTTTCTAAACTTTAAGGGATATATATCAATGATAACTAATAGTTCAAAAGACCATATTTATATTGGGAGGGGTGCAGGAAAAGAACTGAAAGAAGAATTAAATAAAGCTAAAAAGAGTATTAAAATTGTTTCTCCTTACTTAACACCATCCTATATTGAAGAATTAATTGCATTATCTAATAAGGGGATTAAAATTACTTTAATAACATCAAATGAAATTAAACAAGGAAATGGGAATCATTCTTCTTTCACACATACAGATTTAATTAAACAAGAGATATATACAAATGAGGAAGAAAAAGATTTAAGAAAGAAAGGAATGAAATATTCTCTTTTTACCCTTATTTTTACTCTAATTTTCTTCTTTTTAAGGTCTCTTTTTTTATTTTGGGTTTCGTTTATAATCACAGGGATTATTTTTTATCATTTTTACAATAAAAAAATTTATACTTATTCTTATTATTCCCCAATTAATTTAAAAGTTGTTCCAGATGAATATCATGATAAGGAAAATGGAAAATATTTTATTCATTCAAAAATTTATGTAATTGACGAAAAAATTGCTTATTTAGGTTCTGTGAATTATACTTATAAAGCATTCAAATCAAATTATGAAACAAGAATAAAAGTTAGTTCTCAAAAAGCAGTTTTAGATATTTCAAAGGAAGTTGATAAATTATTTAATAATAAAGAAATAGGTTCAATAGATATTAATGAATGGGGTAAAGAATTATATTCTGAACCAAGACATTAAAATTACTTTAATTTTTAATTAATCCTTATTGCAACAACCGTCATCATATCCATCAGCATAAACTTCTTCTAGTAAATTATCAATTTCTTCATCAGTTTTAGATTTCTTTAAACTTTTTCTTTTTTCTTCAATATTATTATAATTCATATCTCCTCCATTTTCAATATGTTTTTTTGGGCAGATTTTATATTTCCTCTAGATTTTTTAAGCATATCCCAATAAGGAGGAGAAGTAATAATATAATCAAAATATTCTTTTTCTTTAGTACCCAAAACTTCTTTTATTTTTTTAAAATACTTTTTTTCTATCTCTGATGAATCTCCACACATAACAAAACTATGTTTATTCAATTCTTTTCCAGCTCTTTTTTTGGAAATATCTGAATATTTTTTGTTTAATTTTATACCCAAACTATTTCTTTTTATAAAGGTTCTTATTGAATATCTATGACCACTGTACCATTTTCGATTCCTTCCATTACTTGTTTGACACATTTATTAAATGTACGTATAGCATCCCCCTTTAGGGGTTTATCCTTGATCTTAATAAAACTCTCTTTTAATTCATTTGGTAGGCCTTTAAGGTCATCGAGAGTTACAATGACCACGTTTTTCTCATTTCTTATAAGTGCCCATTCCTTATCATATTTTTTATGCTCATCTAAATAAGTTATATCTTCCTTTGTCATTTTTGGCCAAAGATAATAAAATTTCTTATCTGGGAAAAAATATTTTGTTAAATACATTTCTCCAACAGCGATATGTCCTGCTCTTTGTGCCCCATCTGTAAAATTCCTTTTAGACCTTCCAGCATATTTTATGATATTATCCTTTCTTATTAATGTAGATCTTGCCTTAGCAAATTTATTCCAATCAGAGGCATACCTTTCCTTGAAAGAAGTATCAAAGATATTTTTCATGATTTTTAATTTATTTTTTAAGAATCTCTTTAGTTTCAGTGGATCTTGAATACTCAAAATAAGTTGTTTTAATTCTTCTAAATCATCCATTATCAGATAATATCCTTTTTCATTCATTGAAGCAAAATAAGCCATACCATAAAGATCATCCCTAATTTTTTCATTACCTTTTCTTAAATAGTATATTCCTATTAGGCCTGCCTTAACTGCCCCAAGAGCATGATGGAATCTTTGAGTCTGAGCATTTCCACTAGAACCTCTATTAAGCGCATCTGTTCCTTCAAGTGCTATAACTGGTTTTATATTAGTTTTCTTATTGTCAAAAGGGTTTGTCCATTCATTTTCACAAATCCAGCATGCATCACAAGAACCATAGGCTACATTGTTTATACCAAACGTAAGGCCTTTTGGAAAAATTTTCTGATCTTCATTACTAGACTCAGGGAAAACCATCAACTTTAGTCCATTTAATTCAGTTCCTAAGTAGTCAATGATCTCTCTTTTTACTAATTCATCACTTGATTGTGCCATTATAAGAATTTATTGAGATATTTAATTATTTCAGATACACTAAGAGAATTAACAAACCTAATAATATCTTCCTTTGAAGAGATTTTGTTTTGGTTTTTAGACTCATAAAACTCGTTAAACTCATCTGCAGTTAAGTTCGCTAAAAGATAATATTTTGAATAGTTTACTAACCAAGATTCGTAATCTCTTCTTTTTTCTAGATCAATGTGCTTAATTAAAGGCCCTTCAATTACATTAAAAGCAAGATTCTCATTTAGAGTAAATAGTCCAAACGTATTTTCTGAGGGATATTTCTTATTTGGATGGATTTCAAAACCTTTATCAAATAGTTTGGTGTTTAGATACTTGTTTAACTGGGAAGCCATACTCGTAGTACTTGTTTTAGCCTCTCCAACTATCAAAAGATTTTGATCTATCTTAGCAGGTTTTTTAGTTAATGATTTTCTTATCCTTAACATAGCCAACTCTATCAAATAAATATTACTTAGTCCATTTTCCTTAGATAATATTTCTTTTAACATATATCCCCCGAAATCAGGAGATCCTTGTTTGTGGCTCAAGGGGATTTGATTTTCTACAAGATAATTCTTCTTCCTAAAATACTCACAGGTTAAATATTCCATAAAAGGCTCCATACCATTACCTTTTTTTGAGGATTCAATTCTCTGTATAATATAATTGGTACAGTTTTTATTATCTTTACAAAATTTAATGAGTTTAGTTTGTAACTCGGCCTCTGAATTAAACTCTACTGGGATAATTATCTTTGCCCCATGGAATAAATATTCTTTTGCTAGTGAAAGGTTGTAAGGTGTATTTTTCAAATTTAAGTTATCAAATAACCCTGTAACAAACTTGTAATCAAATGCATTATAGAATAATTTGGTTAATCCCTTTGGCGTAAATGGGAATAAGGGGTTGTCTAAATAACCTGATCCAGTTATTAGAGAATAAATAAATGCATTATATGGGTCCATTTTGACCCCTTGTCCTAGTGAAGTCTCAACTAATTCCAATCCAAAATTAGTTTTCATTATTTTTAAAAATTTTTTACTGTCAATTTCCATTAATGATATTATTAACTATTGTTC
>JAEWUG010000009.1 GCA_023397215.1 Nanobdellota archaeon
CTTTGATATTTTTAAAGATTTGAATATTACCCATGTTAATTTTAATGGTACAGAATATGAAATAAATTCAAATAAAGAGAATATAAAAAATATAATTAATTCTTCAAATATTATTGATTATCTAAGTGATTATCCTAATAATTTTTCAATGGATTTTGAAGTTAGGATTCAAGATGATTTAAATAATTGTACTAAAAATATTACTTTAGACTTTGAATTTTATGATAAAATAGTGATTGTTTATTCAACTATTGGTTCTCATTCAATTAAAATGACAGCAGAGTTTGAAGAGAACTCAATATTAATATTTTTTGAATATGAAGATAAAATATTAACTTTTAATGTGATTTTAGATGAATATGAAATGCAAATTAAAGCAGAATTTTCTAATAAAATTGAACAAGAATTTGACGAAAATACAGATACACCAATTGTAGTAAATTCTTCATATGATGTTATTAATGTTAATATAAATAATAATATTAGTACTATTCCAAAAATTGATTTAGGTAATTTAATAAATTTAACAACTGGTAAAGGTTCAATACCAAAAATTACAATTAATGCTTCAAATGCTAATAATGTTATTGTTAATATCCCAGCAACAAATATTACAAGTTCTAATGTTTCTTGGAATGGGATTATTGAAGCTCCAACTATTGTAAATGTATCTATTCCAGCAACACAAGGAAAATCCAGAACTCAGAGCATTGCAATTAAAGTTGGTTTTTCTGGAGGAAAATTAACATTTTCAAAAGCTGTTAAATTAACATTCCCAGGAGAAGCAGGTAAAAATGTAGCTTATCTTTCAGAAGGAAATTTTAATGAAATAAATGATGTTTGTGGAAGTAATAACCAAAATTGGGCAGATTCTAATTTAAATGAAGGAAAAGAGTGTTATATTAATAATGGAAGTGATTTAATTATTTGGACAAAACACTTTACAGAATTTGTAACTTATACAGAAAGCGATGTAAGTTCACAAAGAATATCTAGAGGAGGACTATGTACAACATCTTGGACTTGTTCTGCTTGGTCAAATTGTATAAATGGAGTTCAAACAAGAACATGTTCTTATCCAGATAATTTTTGTACTCCTAGTTCTACAAAACCAGAAGAAACAAGATTTTGTTCTATACAAAAACCAGGAATTGCTTTAAATGAACCAGAAGATGAAATTAAAGCTGGTTTGGGCCTTGGTGCAATTATTGGAGGTAGTGCTTCTTTATATTGGATATTATCTGTCTTAGTAATTATAATAATTACTTTAATAGTTATTTTAATAAAATCAAAAAAAGAAGAAAACAAAGAATTAAAAGAAAAAACTGAAGAAAATGAAAAGGTAGAAGAATCTGAAAATAATAATTTAGAAGATAAAAAAGAAGTAAAAATATCCAAAGAAAAAGATAAAAAAATAATAAAAAAACCAAAAAAAGTTAAAAAAAATAAAGAAAAATCAAAAGTTTAAGTGTCACTTTGAAGTAATATATATCTACTAAATTATAATTAATCTTATAAGTAATTTTTACCTAAAAACAATATGAAAAACATTCAAATAATTGTATATTTAATTTTTATAGTAATTTTTACATCATTTGTTAGTTCTTCTAGTTCTACAGAAATTTTAAACCAATTAAAAAATTTGATTGATGAATCTGAGAATTTAATTAAACCATATTATGTTTCTAATGTTCCTGAATTAAATGACTATTGGAATGAATTTTATTCAAAACAAAATGAAGCTAGAAGAATTTACAATTTACTTAAAGATGAACTAATATTAGAAATGTCTGAAGAAGAAATAGCATTATTTAGAAATATAGATGAATTAAATAATAGTATTAACCTAATTAAGAGCTTAAATGATTTAGAAAAAGCATTTACAGATAGACCTGCATCAATAAATTCTAATAAGGGTTTTGAAATTACAATTAATGAACAATCAATTGGTGGAGGAGGAAATAGATTAAGAGCAGAATATGATAGAGAATCAAGTATTGTTTATTTATTAATGTCAAATGAATTACAAGGACAAAGTTTTTATAGCGGTACAAGTGGTTTAGGATTAAAAACAGCAATGATGAATATAATGTCTTCTGAATATTGTTATCAAGTAAAATCAGGAAATAAAACAATAAATTTGTATTATTCTAATGGAACTAAAAAATCAAATTCTGAAATTGAAAATGAAGCACAAAATTTAGCATTAAGTTGGGCAGGAGTTGGTGCTCTCGGAGCAATTAGTACAAAATATAATACATTATTAGGTAAATCAGAAATCTTTACAATTATTGGTAAAACAAAAGATGGAATTGGATTTGAAAGAAATTTTTATTTTAGTTTTATTGACGCAGGAGTGCAAAATTTTGAATCAGAATATTCTTATTGTTATATTGATTCCAAAACTGTTAAATGTAATAAAGTTGAATATTATGATTTAGAGAATAATTTAATATATTTAGAAAAAGTTGAATATACAAAGTCAGCTAAATCATTTTTTCCAGAAAATTTAGAGGGTTATATGTTTAAGGGATGGAATTCTTCATTAAATAATATAATTTCTGACATAAAAGTTAGCCCAATATATGAAAGAACAAAATATAAGGTGATATTTAAAGATTATAATGGAACAATATTAAATCAACAAGATGTTTTTTATGGAGAAGATGCAATTCCTCCTAGATCACCAATAAGAGAAGGATATAACTTTTTGAAATGGGACATTAATTACACTAATGTTAAAACAAATTTGACTATTTTGGCAGTTTATGAAGAAATAAAATATGTTTATGAAATAAATAATACAAATAATAATATCTCAATTAGTATAGATAAAAATATTAGTTCATATCAAATAAATTTAAGTGAATTAATTAACTCTACAGGACAGGGTTCAATACCAAGAATTACAATTAATGCTTCAAATGCAAATAATATAAGTGTTAATATTCCTGCAACCAATATTACAAGTTCTAATATTTCTTGGAATGGAATCATTGAAGCTCCAAAAAAAATAGATGTAATAATTCCCACAATAGAAGGAAAATCAAGAACTCAAAGTATTGCAATTAAAATAGGTTTTAATGATGGAAAATTAATTTTTTCAAATGCTGTTAGATTATTATTTCCAAATGAAACCGGTAAGAAAATAGCTTATTTTTCAGAAGGGAATTTTAATGAAATAAAAAACATTTGTGGAGAAGATAATCAAACATGGGTAGATTTAAATTTAAATGGAGGAATAGAAGAATGTTATATTAATAATGGAAGTGATTTAATTGTTTGGACAAAACACTTTACAGAATTTGTAACTTATACAGAAAGTGATTTACCTAAAACAGGTGGTGGGTCATCTGGTTCTTCATCTTTTAGTTCTTCTTCAAGTAGTAAAGGATTTGGTTCTTCATCTTTAAATTGTAATTCTTTATGGGTTTGTTCTGATTGGTCAAATTGTACAAATAATCTTCAAAAAAGAATTTGTCAAGATTCAAATAATTGTTTGATTCCAGATACTAAAAAGCCTATTGAAATGAGAGATTGTAATTCATCTTCAAAAAAAATAATTAATTTAAATAATCCAATTAAGACAGGAATAGGTTTAGGTGCAGTAATAGGACTTAATAAAGAAACTTATGGAATTCTATTTTTAGGATTATTTCTTTTATTATCTTTTTCAATAATCTTATTTTTTAAAAAATCCAAAACTTTTAAATAGATAATTTACAAGTTAGGAATATGAAAAAATACTCAGAAGATAAAACATTGATTATTATAACACATATATTAGGTATTTTTACCTATTTTATAGGAGCTTTAATAATCTTCTTAACAACAGAGAATAAAGAGGTTAAAGAACATGCTCAAAAGGCTTTAAATTGGCAATTAAGTTTAATTGTGTATTTTGGATGTTTATTTTTATTTGGAGTTTTTATCTCAATTTTAGAAAGTTTGTTTTCGGGATTTTTATTTTTTATAATTCCATTACCATTACTTGTTTCTGCTTTAGGAATTCTAAACATTATTTTTTGTATTTTGGCTGCTGTGAAAGCAAATGAAGATAAATTATACGAGTATCCAATAACAATGAATTTAGTAAAAAAATAAAAAAGAATAAATAGTTCTTAAAATTCTTAT
>JAEWUG010000006.1 GCA_023397215.1 Nanobdellota archaeon
AGGTAATCTAATGCAAGGCTATATGTTTGATACATCATTTTTTTAGGTAAATTATTCCATAATTGTTTTTTCTTAAATTCACCATCATGATTTTGAATAAATTCTTCTAACATTAAAATAGTATTCAACCGAGGATATCTAATTATTTGTTGAGTCATGGTTATATCAATGAATATACCTTTATATATTTTATTATTTATCACCAAAAAGAACTTAATATTGAAAAGATATTTTTTTTTATGGATAGTTTATGTGTGAAATGTAAAGGGAAAGGTTTGTGTGGGAAACCTTGTAAAATTTTATTTAATTTTATGGAAAATGTTCCAAAAGTTTCAACTCATTTTTCAGGTCCAAGTCCTCCTGAAATTTTTGTTGGAAGAGTAGGTTATCCAAATGTTAATACAGGGATTTTATCGCCGACAAATTTTGAAACAAAACATGCAGAATTTAAGAATGCAAGTGATTGGTCTAAAAATAATTTAAGTATTGCTAATGTTTTGAGACTTAGAGGACAACTTATTTATGGGAGAGGAATCTCTAATATTAAAAAATCAAATTCTTTTAAAGATATTACTAAAGAATTAGCATTAACACATAAACCTACTTCTGTTGAATTTTTTTTAAAGAAAAAACCTGTTACAAAGATTAATCCTTCGTCTGTTTTTATGCCTATGACAAATCCTGCCCCAATACAAAAAGCTATTTTGCAAGAAAATACAAAAGTTCTGAAAAAAGTAGATTATTTAGTTAATGATTCTAATGCAAAAGCAACAAATGCAATTCATGAACTTTATACCTCTAAGATTGATACAGAACATTTACAAAAATTACTTTCTATTGGAGCTCTTGGACAAAAAACTCAAAGGAAATTAGTTCCTACACGTTGGAGTATTACTGCAATTGATGATATTGTTTCTAAAAGATTACTAGATAAAGTTAGATATTATAAAGAATTAAATGAAATTTTTTTGTATAAAGGAAATTATTTAGGAAACTATATTGAAATATTATTTTTGCCTGGAATTTTTTCATTTGAAGCAATTGAAATTTGGATGGATTCAAGTTTATATTCAGAAAAAAAAGTTTATGCAGTTGATTTTGAAACTTTTAATGGTAGAAAAGATTATGCAAAAAATATTACAGGAGGGTATTATGCAATGAGATTACCTGTGGTAGAATTTTTAGATAAAATAAAAAGACAAGCAACTGTTTTAGTTATTAGAAAAATTACAGAAGAATATTATGCGCCATTAGGAGTTGGAATTGTAAGAGAAACTACAAGAAGAGCATTAAATAATAACCCAGAATCATTTGATTCATTAAAACAAGCATTAGAAAAAATTGAATTTGATCTAAAAGAAAATATAAACACTTTAATTGAAAAGTCTTATATCTTGAAAAATTATGGAAAACAAAAATCATTAAACACTTTTTTTAATTAAGTAATCTTTTTAAAGAATAAATAATTAAAATAATAATGAAACATTTAGATTTATCTGTTTTAAGTGAAGATATGATTGAAGAATGTGGAATTGTTTCTCCCAATGAATGTGTTGTTAATAGAATTGCAGAAGAATATTCTAATAAACCTTATTCTCATGAATTGGGTAAAGAAGATTTAGAATATATTTCTCATGGTGATTGGGATTTGCATAAACATTAATCTTATCTAAGTTACTTTTAAGAAGTAGTAAAGTTTTTAAAGTTAAATTTAATTTAGATTTTATGATAAAACCTTATTCATGTAAAAAGCAAAATTATTGGGCAAATGATGAACCTTATCACTTAGATATAGAAAGTTTAACAAGTGATCTTGTTTGTTCAATTTATTCTGCAGATTGTGATTCTTTCAGAAATGCAATGTTTGAAAAAGGATGTTTTGATCAACCATTTTTAGATATGAACAAAGAATTATATTCTCAAATTGATAAATTAATTAGCCCTAAATCAATAGACAGTAAAATTGAATAATTAAAAGAATTAATATTTCTTTTTTTTATAATTTTTTAATAAAAAACTAAAATTTTTATTTTCAATAGAATTTATTTTCTCAAGATTTAGTAAATTTTTATTTTTTCCTTTGATAAAATCATAAAATTTAGCATCATCAAATCCTATTTTTTTTATATCATTTGAGTTTGTTAAATAATAAACTTTTTTTATTCTTGACCATAAAATAGCACCTAAACACATTGGACAAGGATAAGTTGTAGTATATAATTCACAAGAACTTAAATCAAAATTCTTTAATTTTTTACAAGCTTTTTTTATTGCATTTATTTCAGCATGATTTGTAGAATCTTTATTTTTTAGAACAGTATTATGAGCTGATGCAATAATTTTATTATTTTTTACAATAACACAACCAAAAGGTCCTCCGTGTTTTTTCTCAACTCCTTTTTTTGCTTCATAAATTGCTTTTTCAATTGGATTCATATATTATAAAACAAAGAATGATTATTAAAGATTTTGTTAAAATAATTTCCCGCAAACCTTAAAACCTTATTTGTGTTTTATTTAAGATGACTGAAATTAAGGATGAAGTTATTAAAGCATATGCTTTAGAAAATGCAATTAAATATAATGGTAAAGCTAGTTTTGGTTCTGTTTTATCAGGGCTTTTTTCTCAAGGTTTAGAAAAATCTCAAATTAAAGAGTATAATACTAGAATTAATGAAATTATTAATGAGATAAATAAATTAGAATTTGAAAATCAAAAAAAAGAATTTGAAAAATTAAAGAATTTAATAAATAAAAGAGAAGAAAGAGTTGGTTTACCTGAATTACCAAATGCAAAAAAAGGTGAAGTTATTATGCGTTTTGCTCCTTTTCCATCTGGAGCAGTTCATTTAGGAAATTCTCGTCCATTAATATTAAATGATGAATATGCAAAGAAATATGATGGAAAGTTTTTATTAATTATTGATGATACTATTGGTTCAGAAGAAAAACCTATTTCTCCAGAATCTTATAAATTAATTGAAGAAGATGCAAGGTGGCTTGGTTGTACTTTTGATAAAGTATTATATAAATCAGACAGAATTTCAGAACATTATAAGTATGCTGAAGAATTAATAAAAAAAGGTTATATGTATGTTTGTTCTTGTAATGCAGAAGATTTTAGGGAATTAAAATTACAAAAAAAAGAATGTCCTTGTAGAAATAATTCTCCTAATAAGAATTTAGAACTCTGGAATAAAATGTTTGATAAAAAACAAGCTCCTGAAGGAAGTTATGTTGTTAGATTAAAGACAGATATGTCTTATCCAGATCCTGCATTTAGAGATAGAGTTATGTTTAAGATTTCAGATAGACCTCATCCAAGAAAAGGAACAAAATTTAGAGTTTACCCTACTATGGAATTTTCTTGGGCAATAGATAATCATTATTGGAAAATTACTCATACAATTAGAGGTGTAGAACTTGATATTGAAGGAAAAGTAGAAGAATTTATTAGAAAAATCTTTAATTGGGATAATCCAGTTATCATAAATAATGGACATTTGATTTTAGAAGGAATTAAATTATCAAAATCTAAGGGAATAAAAGAAGTTAAGTCTGGAGTTTATTCTGGGTGGGATGACCCTAGACTTTGGTCATTACAATCATTAAAAGCTAGAGGAATTCAACCTCAAGCAATTAGAGAATTTATTATATCTCAAGGTGTTAAAAAATCAAACACGACTGTTCCTGTTGATATTTTGTATAAAATAAATAAAAAATATATTGAAGAATCAAAAAGGTATTTTTTTGTGGAAAATCCTGTTAAAATAAAAGTTTCATCTTCTCCAGAATTAAATGTAGAAATACCTCTTCATCCAAACCAGAGCTTAGGTTTTAAAAAATATAAAACAACTCAAGAATTTTTAGTTTCAAAGGAAGATTATGAAAGTTTTAATTCAGGAAATTACAGGTTTATGCACTTATTTAATTTCAAAGTATTCAGAGAAAATAAACTAAAATTACCAGAATTTAGTTATATTTCAACAGAACCAGAACCAAATTTAAATGTTAAATATTTACAATGGTTAAATGTAAGCTCAGAAAATGTTAATATAGAAATAGTTATGACAGATGGGTCTATTAAAAAAGGCTTAGCTGAGCCAGAAATTAAAAATTTAAAAGGAGGAGAGATTATACAATTTGAAAGGTTTGGATTTGTAAAACTTAATAAAAAGGATAAAGAAAAATATAAATTCTTCTTTACACATAAATGATTAAAAAATAAAAATAAAAAAATTTAGCTTATTTATTCATCATCAAATTCTTCTTCTTCATCTTCGAAGTCTTCATCATCTTCAAAGTCTTCAAATTCTTCTTCATTATTTGACATTGTTTAAACCTCCATTTAGTTTAATGTTTGCTATTAAATTTAACAAAAATAATGCCATTTTTATAAAAAAGAGTTATCATAAGACTTTAAAAATATTTTTATTTACTGAAATTTTATGAATTAATTATTTTAAAGTAGTAAAAAAACAACTTTATAAAATCTATTTTATATTATTTTTTATGACAATTCCAGGTTTTAATATGGAGAAAAAAATTGAGCCAAAAAAAGATTTATATCAAGAATATATTGGTTGTCCTGTAGGTATTTATATTGATAGAATCCCTTCTTTTGGTATTTATAGGTGTTTTGATATAGAAAGAAAAGAGATAACTTTACAGCCAAGTATCACTTATTGTTGTCAAAAACCAAGATTAGAAGAAGATTTACCTAAAAAAATAAGAATTGGTAATGTTAATTTAATGATTATTGAACCTTTGAAAAAAGGGGATTTAGAAAGAATCATTGAATTTGGTCTTAAAACAGAAGAAATAGTAACAAAAGAATAAATTTTACCAACCAGTTCTTTTAAATTTTTTTTCTAGTTCTCCTAAACTTAATCTGATTGAAATTGGTCTTCCGTGTGGACAAGAATAAGGGTTTTCACAATTATTTAGATTATTAATTAATTTTCGAATTTCGTCATTAGTTAATTCTTGACCTGCTTTTACACTTGCCCTACATGAAAATTTGATGATTCTTTCTTCAATTTCTTTATCTATAATTTTTCCTTTATTGTTTACTAATTCGTTTAATATATCTAAAAAAAGAACACTTTTTAATCTACCAAAAATTTCTGGTACACTTGATACTTTAAGACTATTTTCACCAAAATCTTCAAATTCAAAACCAATGCTATTCAAAAAACCTCTATTATTTAAAGCAATATTTTTTTGTTCTGTATTTAATTCTAAAATTTTACTATCTAATAATTTTTGTTTTTTTATTGCACCTTTTATAAATTCAGACATATATTTTTCATAATTAACTCTTTCTTCTGCAGCATGTTGGTCTAATATTATTAATCCATTGTTATCTTCTAAAATAATAAATGTTTTATTGATTTGTCCAAGAATTTTATAATCTTTTAATATTTTATTGTCTAAATAATCACTAATTTCTTTATCTTGGATTTTTCTTGTGGAATTTGTTTCATTAAATAAATTTGTTTGTTTGTCCAAATTAAATTCATAAATTTTTGTTGGTTTAATATTTTCTTTATTTTCAATATTTGTTTCTGTGATTAATTCAGAATTGTAAATTGCTTTTTTAATTGCTCTAAATACAAAATCTTGAATTTTATCTTCATCTTTAAATTTAATAATCTCTTTTGCAGGATGAATATTAACATCAATTAAAGAAGGATTAATTTCTAAGTTTAAAATAAAAATTGGATGTCTATTTATGAATAATAATGTTTTATAAGCATCATAAACACTTTCACTAATTATTTTATCTTTTACAAATCTAGAATTTACATAAATTGATTGTTCACTTTTATCAGCTCTTGTTAAATTAGGCTTAGAAATATACCCAGATAAATAAAAATCTCCTTCTAAAAATTTTACTTCAATTAAATCTTTTGAAAAGTTTGGTCCATAAAGAGAAATGATATTATCTAAAAGAGAATCTGTTTTTGGTGAATTTATTATTTCTTTATTATTATGTGTTAAAATTAATGAAACTGATTTTTTTATTAAAGCATATTTATTCACAATATGTAATATCTGGCTAAACTCAAGGTCTTTATTTCTTAAATATTCTTTTCTAACAGGAGTATTAAAAAATAAATCATTTACTTCAATTATTGTACCTTTACTACAAGCTGTTGGTTCTACTTTTTTTATTTGTCCAGCTTCTACTTCTATTCTTGTACCTATTGCATCACATTCTCTTTTAGTAATTATAATCATTGAAGAAACTTGAGCAATACTAAAGAGTGCTTCTCCTCTAAAACCAAAAGAGTGAATATTAAATAAATCGTTTTCTTGTTGAATTTTTGAAGTTGCATATCTTTTTACACAAAGTAATAAATCTTCTTTACTCATACCAATTCCATTATCACTTATTTTAATTTTTTTAAATCCAGAATCAATTATTTCTATTTTAATTGAATCTGCTGCAGAATCATATGAATTTTCAAGCAACTCTTTTACAGCATTTGCAGGTCTTTCAATTACTTCTCCAGCTGCAATTTTGTTAATTAAATTTTCATTTAATACTTTAATTATCATATTGTAATCTGTTGAATCTAGTTTAAAGTACTTATTATAGTGAAAAGTATATTTAAAATTGATAACATAAATTGTTTTAAATAAAAATTGGCTTTTGATAATTATGAAACTAACTCCAGGCATGCAACAATATATGAAAGTTAAAAATGAAAATCCAGATTGTATTATTTTATTTAGAATGGGAGATTTTTATGAAACTTTTTTTGATGATGCAAAAACTATTGCTAGAGAATTACAAATTACATTAACTTCACGTGGAAAAAGAGAAACAAAAGCACCACTCGCTGGAATTCCTTATCATGCACTAGATCCTTATTTAGCTAAATTAGTAAAAAAAGGGTATAAAGTAGGTATTGTTGAACAAATTGAAGACCCTAAAAAAGCAAAAGGTCTTGTAAAAAGAGATTTAGTTAGAATTGTTACTCCAGGAACTGTTATTGAGAATTTAATTTTAGACAAAGAGTCAAATAATTATATTTTAAGTTTTGTTAAAGAAAATGAAAATTATGCTTTATCTTATTGTGATGTTTCTACAGGGGAATTTATGTGTTGTAACTTAAACAAAAAGGATTTTTTGAATGAAATTAATAGATTAAATCCAAGTGAAATTATTTATTCTGACATATTTAATGATGAAATTATCTTAAATTCTTTAAAATCTAAATTTAATTTAAGCAAATATAATAATCGATTTTTTTATATTGAAAAAGCAAAATCAACTTTAATTGAGCATTTTAATGTTTTGAATTTAGAAGGTTTTGGCATTGATGAATCTTCTTTAATTTGTAGTTGTGGAGCACTTTTAAGTTATATTAAAGAAAAACAAATGAATAATGTTTTGCATATAAACAAAATTAAGGTTTATCGTATAAGTGATTTTATGTATTTGGATAATTCTACAATTAGAAATTTAGAATTAACAAAAAATATTATTAATGATTCAAGAGATGCAACACTTTTGTCAGTGATTGATAAAACAATTACACCAATGGGGAAAAGACTTCTCAAAAAGTGGATTACATCTCCTTTAATTGAAAAAGAAAAAATAATTGAAAGACTTGATGCTGTTGAAGAATTAAAAAATAATCTAATTTATCGTCATGATTTAAGAGAATGTTTGAAAAATGTTTATGATATTGAAAGACTTATTGGAAGAGTGAGTTTTAAGAATGCAAATCCAAAAGATTTGATTTCTTTAGGTAATTCATTAAAATATATTCCAAAAATTAAAGATTTACTAACAAATTCTAAATCAAGTTTATTGAAAAGTTTTTCAAATATTTCTGATTTAGAAAAACCTAAAGAAATAATTTTAAATTCAATAAAAGAAGACCCAAGTACTTTAGTTAATGAAGGAAATATTATTAGAGAAGGATATAATAAAGAATTAGATGAATTAAGAAAGATAAGAAAAGATGCCAGAAGTTATTTAGCAAATTTAGAAGAAAAAGAAAAGGAGAGAACAAAAATTAAATCTTTGAAGATTAGATATAATAAAGTAATTGGTTATTTTATTGAAATCACAAAATCAAATTTAAATTTAGTTCCTGAAGACTTTATTAGAAAACAATCTCAAGTAAATAGTGAGAGATTTGTTACAGAAGAACTTAAAGAATTAGAATTAAAAATTTTAAGTGCTCAAGATAAAATTTATGAATTAGAATATAATCTTTATATGGAAGTGTTAGATAGTTTAAGGGACTATATTCATGAAGTTCAATATGTTGCAAATTCAATTTCTATTATTGATGTTTTATCCTCATTTTCAATAGTATCTCAAGAAAAGAATTATTCAAAACCTAAAATAAATAATGAGCATATTATTGAATTAAAAGAATCAAGACACCCAGTTATTGAGTCACTTGGAGATGTTGACTTTATTACAAATGATTGTAATTTAGATTCAAAGAACAGAACAATGATAATTACAGGCCCAAATATGGCTGGAAAATCAACTTATCTTCGTCAAATAGCTTTATCAATTTTAATGGCTCAAATGGGTTGTTTTGTTCCAGCAAGTGTAGCAAATATTTGTATTGTTGACAGAGTATTTAGTAGAATTGGAGCATATGACGACTTAGTGAATAAACAATCGACATTTATGGTTGAAATGAATGAAACAGCAAATATTTTGAATAATGCTAGTAAAAATTCTTTTGTTATTTTAGATGAAATTGGAAGAGGGACTTCGACATTTGATGGTGTAAGTTTAGCTTGGGCAATTGCAGAATATCTAAATAATGAAATAAAGTGTTTTACTCTTTTTGCAACACATTATCATCATTTGAATAAATTAAGTGAAAAGTTTGAAGGGATTAATAATTATAATATTTCTGTTGATGAACAAGAAGATAAGATTTTATTTTTAAGAAAAATTGTAGAAGGTGGAACTGATAAAAGTTATGGAATACAAGTTGCTAAATTAGCTGGTTTACCTAATGAGGTAATTAATTGTGCAAAAAATGTTATGCATTTAATTGAATTAGAAGAAAATTTAGATAAAAAATTAGAAAATGGTTTAATTAAAGAAGACAAAAAAAATGATGAGAAAGAGATTGATTATATGGATGATTTTCATTTGCAAGAAATAGAAAATTTAAAGAATAATATTATAAAAGAAATAGAGAATAATTTAAAAAAACAAGTTCAAAAAGAAGTTGAGGAAAGAATAAAAGATTCAAAAATATATGATTATAAGAAAAAAGAAAAGTTAGATGAATTTTTTAATTAACAACAATAAAGTTTTTGATTGTCACCTTGTTTTGGTTTTCCAATTGGATTATCATATTTTCTGAAGTTCTCAATCATTTCTTTATTTTGTTTTAATTCATTTCCTTGTAAAACCATTGCTTCTCTTGCTTTTAATATAGAATCACAAACTTTTATTTTAAGAGGACATTTTTCTTCACAAGCTTTACATAAATTACATTGAAAAATAATTTCATTTAAAATTTTATCAGATAAAATTATTGCTTTACCTCTTGGAGAAACTGCTTCTTCTCTTAAAATTTTAAATACAGGACATAAACTCTTACACATACCACATTTAATACAAGTCTCTAAATTTTCACTCACTTCTTCAATTAAATTTTCTGCTCTAATTTTATCTTGTTTAGAAATTTTATCCATTTTAATATATAAAGAAAAGAGTATAAAAAGTTTGTCTTAAGAATTTATTTTTTTGTTAATCTTTTAATTTCTTCTATTTCTTCACTAGAAATTGCAGTTCCATTGAATTTTAGACTATATAAGATAGCATCTAATGTTTCTATATCTTTTTCTAGATTTAATAAATTTTTTTTAAAAGCAAGGTACATTAATTCTGTTGACCTAATCATTTTATATTTATTAGTTATTTGTGCAAATTCAGAATTAAAATCTAATAAAGTATGAAGTTTTCGCTCCATTAAAGCCTCTAATTTTTCTGGTGCTTCTCCTAATAATCTAGTATTTCTTTCATCCACAACAATCACTGATTCTCCTTCACATAAGTTTGCAAAGGCAAGACAAGTTGCTTCACCTTCTTGTATTAATTTTATTTTCTTTTTATTATATGTTGTTTGTAATACACTATTTGCTCTTTTTAGAATTTTATCTGTTTCTTTATTTAATTTATTTTCATCAACAAATTCACTTGATAATTTTAAGATTCCTTTGTCTAAAAGATTCTGTACTTGAATGCTTTCTAATTTATATTTTTTATTTTTATAAGGTCTGTCTATTACTTCTCTTTTAACAGCATTTGTAATAATAAATTCACCTTTAAAATCTTTTTTTAATTTTTCTAAAACTTGCAATAATCCTGACATTGTTAATGAAATAATTGGTCCTGCATCGAAGATTAAAAATTTCATTTGAAGAAATCCTCTATTAATTTAATTCTTTGTTTTTCAGAGATTTTATTATTTACATGTGTTTCATAAATATTTGACTGTCCTATGTAAGATGCTAAATCCCATAGACTAATTCCTAATAATTCTGCTGTTTGAGCACTTGAGATTCCATGTTCATATAATTTAAATGCTTTGTTTATTTCTGCTTTTCTAAAAATATCTTTAATATATTCTCCTAAATTCCCAGTCATATTGTTTAAGTAATTTCTAATTTCTCCTGCATAATTTAATAATTCTTGTTTTTTATTTTTTTGAGATGCATTTATCATTAAATCCCAATTTTCTAAAATATATTTATAGAATAAATCCCATTCTTTCATTCTTTGGTAACTTTCTCTTTGTAATACTTTACTAAACGAATAAACTAAAACAGCAATGACAATATTAACAGGGTCTTGGTGAATTGTTGCAGAATGTATTGTTTGATTTGAGAGGTTTTTTAGTTTCATCCAATCTTTTACAAGAATAGCTTGTTTTGATTCTTTTAATATTCTTGAGATGTTTGACATATCTTGGATTTCTTCGAAAGAACCAAACTCTTTTTCATTCATTTCTTAAAAAGTAAGATTAATTATATAAACTTTATTAAAGATTTATTTTTATGGAAATATTATTAGATACTAATTTTATCTTAACTTGTGTGCTTCAAAAAATTGATTTTGTTGAATTAAGCGAAGAAATGTTTAATGAAAAATTAAATTGGATTTTACCAAAACAAGTAATTAGTGAATTAAAAAAGATTGAGAAAGATTTAAAGCAAAAAAGAAAGTTTAGAGAAGGTGCAAAATTAAGTTTAGAAATTTTAGAAACAATGAACTTAAAAATTGTTGATTTGAACAAAAATCCAAATATTGATATTGCAATAAAAGATTATATTTTTGATAAACCAATTGTTCTTGCGACTAATGATAAAGGATTAAAAAAAAGAGTAAAAAATAGGATTTTATCAATTAGAGGAACAAAAAGCTTGATTTTAGAGTGTAATAATTCTTAAAAAGTTATAATAATTTTATTGGTTATGACAATGCAAGTTAGAGAAAAAACTATTGAAGAAATTAAAGAAAAATTAAAATCTATGAATACTGATTTGAATAAAATAGATTATTTAGAAGAAGCAATTAAAGAGCGAGGATATAGTTTTGAAATAAAAAGATTTTTATTAGGAGAATTAGCTAAATTATATGATGAGCGAAAAATGTATCCTAAAGCTGCAAGATATATGAGTAATAAAGCTGCAATAGAAATAACAAACAAAGAAAAGATTAATTCATATTTATATTCTGCAGAACTTTACTCAAAAGCTCATGATGTTGAGGAAGCAGAGAATATTTTTAATAAAGCATATCATGAATCTAATCCTGAAGAAAAACCAAGAATATTACTTACTAAAAAAAATATTTATATGGAATTTGCAAGAGATTTAGAAAAAAAAGGCAAAAAAGTTATGGCATCAAAATTTTATGAAAAATTAATCAAAATGCCAATAGACAATAATGAAAAATTAGAAATCAAAGAAAAACTCATTCAAACATATAAAGCACTAGGATTATTCAGAGAAATAAAAATGTTAGAAGCAATAAAATAATTATTCTAAATCTTCATCTAAATCAAAAAGATTATCATCATATTCATCTTCATCATTTAGGTCATCTAAGAATTCGT
>JAEWUG010000021.1 GCA_023397215.1 Nanobdellota archaeon
TAAATTCTTTTTCTGATGAAGGGGATGCATAAACTTTGTTAATGTCATTTTGTAAATTCTCATAAAAAAGGTTTATTGTTGTAATTTTACTCATATTAAGAAAATAATTTATTGCAATAAAAGCAAATACAATAAAAACAATCATTAAAATAATTGAAAATATTACACCAAAAGACATTCCAATAGAAGATTCTGCTTTTTTATTTTTTTGAAGAATCATTTTAATTTGTTGGAACACTTATTACTGCTGAACAAGATGTTGGCTCATATCTATATTTATCTCTACATTTAATGTGATAAGTTTTTCCTTTTTCTAATTGTGCGATATGTTCTGTTGAATCTGGATAAGGCATTTGTGTTCCATCTTCAAAAGTATAATCACAAGAATCAAATGAATAAACACAATCTGAATTATAAGCTGTTTGAATTCTTAATTGATCTCCACTAACTTCTTGTCTAATTATCATTGCTTCATTTTTATCTAAATCAAGATAAACTTCAACAGAAGAATTAGCAGAATTTCCTCCAGAATCAACACACTTTACAAAGATTTCTCTTCTTCCACCATCTAAGTATAAATCTTGTGTATGAATTCCATCTAAATTATTTGTATCTTTGAATGGGATATTAATATTATTTGCTTCATCTGAATAAAAACAAGTAGCAAGACCATTATCACAACCTAATTTTGTTTGAACTGTTAATTCAATTGGTAAAGGATCTTTTGGACCATAAATTGTTTGAGGTTTTGGAGATAATATTGTTAAATTTAATTGTTGACTACTTCTTAAATTATATACAAAACTTTCTTCATTATAATTTCCAGAACTATCATTACATCTTACATAATAATTTTTTCCTTCCCTTGTAAATGTTGTAAAATTTGCATTACATTTATACATATAATTAGGATTTGTTAATGAATTACTACAATTCATCTTATATGGCATTGCAATATAGTCTGTATCAGTGTAACTATAACTACAATTTGAAGGTTCATTTAAATAAAATATCATAGGAAATTCTTCATGATTATGTTGAACACAAACTCCTGATTCATTTTGTAAAGCAGAAATTACTGGTGGTGTAGTATCAGGTGTAGGATCAACACAAAATCTTATTGCATAGTCTACTTCATTTTTAATTCCATTCTTTGTTTGACATTTTACATATAGGGTCATATTATTATCATTTAATATTTCAATTCCACTTGAATTAAAGAAATCCTTGTTTGGAACAATTAATTGATCTGTATGATTATATCTAAATAAACTATTTCCTCCAAAAGCAATCATATCTTCAAAAGCAGTTCCTTGTTCTAAACTAATTCCACATTGAACAGGTTTATCTGCACTAATACCAAACTTTAATGTTTCAAATGCACTAACACATCCATTTTCTGAATTATCGTTTACAATTTCAAAACCAGGTCCTGGTGGAGATGTTCTAACATTTGTTGCAGAATAATTAACAGTAAAACTTTCTTCAAAAGGACTTAAAACAGCAGGTCTTGTATCATCAGGATTAACATGATAACATAATGCTTCGTCTGTATTTTCATTGATAATTTCACAACCTTGTCCTAATGAAGAACATTTGTATGGAGTACAAGGTAAATCCCCATTATTACATAATTCACAATTTTCTCCACCTAAAGGTGCTTGCCGAGAACTACAAGTATAAGTAACATATTGATTAATCTCTCCTTCATACATTGCATTTAACATAAGTGCTCCAACACCTAGTCCTATAACTCCTGCTCCAACTGCTCCCCAACCAGAAGAAAATATATTCAAAGAACCTAATAATCTAGCACCACCTAAAGCAGTAGCTAAACTCCAAGATAAAGCATTTGTTTTTTGTGTATCAACTTCTAAGGCCAAACCAATTGCTTGACCTGCTGCAAAACCAATACCAGCATATGTAGCAACACCCAAAGCATTATCCCAAAGACTTTGGCCATTGAATAATTGTACTGAAGATTTTTCTGGATTTAAAGCAGAATCTAATTGAGTTTTAAATTCTTCACGTGGTATTGTCTTTAAATGATTAAATTCTTCTTCTGTAATCCCATCTAATGAAGAGAATTCTTTTCCATAAATCCCTGAATCAATTACATTTTTTGCTTGAGTATAATCCAAACTAACAAAGGTGTCTAACTGAGAATTGCTTAATGAATCAAGAGCATTTAATTTACGCTTACTAAAATCAAAAATAGGATTATCATCTGCTATTTTAACATTTAGACTACCTAAATAACTTTCAAATTCATTTGGAGAATATTCTTTTAAAAAATTATATTCATTTTCATCTAAGTTTAATAATGCAGAATATTTTTCAGAATCTGTAATTACCATTCTTGCTTTATCATAACCTAAATCAAAAAGAAGATTTCTTTCCTTATTATTTAAAAGATTTATTGCTAAGATTTCTTCTTGAGTTAAAAAACTAGGATCATTTACTTCTGCAGATTTAACAAAATCACTATTTAATATTATTAAAGAAAACATTGAAGTTATAAGTAAAACTATTTGAATTATACTTAATTGTGCTTTTTTGTTTTTTATGCCCATAGTCCACTAAAATATGTTTGTAAATCAGTATTTTTTAATTTAGTTGTCTTATCTTGATAAGTTAATGAATATCCATTATTTGTAAATTCACCTTGATAATTTGCATAACCACCACAATCACCAACAGTTGCACAAACTTTATTTGCTTCTAATACCCATTGTTTTTGTAAACCATAAGAATTATCTAATTCAAGTCTTCTAAATGCTTTATCATTAATTTCTTTTACAATTTCTAAAATTCTTGCTATATTAAATGTTTTCCAAGACTCTGCTATTTCTTTAAAGTCTTCTTCGCTTTCTTCTGCTACATCACCTTCTTTGAAAATGTCTTTCCATAATACTCCTAATCCACCTTCTGTAAATTTAATTTCTGAAACAAATGAAACTTGGTTACAATGATTTTGAGCAGAAGCATCATTTATTTTTAATCCAGGAGAAGCCTTAGGTAAACAAATTCCATCTGCTTTACTTTGATTTCCATATAATACTTCTGTAAATGCTGATTGAAATTCATACCAATAACAATCTCTTTTATTTATATTTTCACAATCATCTTCATTGTCTATTAAAGTACAATCACTCCATCTATTAATTCTACATTTTGCAGTTGAATAAGTTCCTGTACTTCCATATGAAGCTAAATCAATAGAACTATCTATACAAATTTCGTTTCTATAATCAGAACAAGGCTCTAATATAATTTCACCATCAATACAAACTTCTCTATAATGTCTATTACCTGTTAATTCAAAACCATCTCCTTTTGATTTATTATCGTAAACACACCAACTTTCACCATTTTTTCTAGTTTTTCCTTGACTATCAGTACATGTAGTTGCTTTACAATAATAATCATTTTCTTGTCTTCCATCTTGAACAGAACAAACTGTTCCAGTAAAATAATCACAATTACCACAAGAATTACTTGACGAAGAAACTGGAGAACAAATAGAATTTGGACTTGCAATTATACCACTGTTCCAACTATCAGATTTATCTTCATCACTCATTCCAGAATAAATATTTTCTCTATTACCGCAAGAATCATACCAATAAACTTTATTTTCATAACAACCTAATGAAACTTGTTTAGAACAAACTGTTGCAAGTTCACCTGCTGAACATAAATAATTCGGATAAAAAGTTTTTTCAGTTATTTCTGAAGCATTTTGTCCGATTGTTGGAACAACATTTTTTGCTCCACAAGATTGTTGAGTTGTAAAATCACATACTCTTTCAAATTCTTTTTCATAAACACAAGCACCCATTGTTTGAGAATCTACATATGCTAAACATTCTCCTTCTGTTGAAATATCTTGTCTATAATTAATTCCAATTTTAAATTCACTTGCAAAACTTTTACATCTTGTAAGAGTTGTAAATAAAGCTTGATCTGCTAAAATACAACAACCTAATTGACATTGAGGTATTTGTTCTTTTGATCTACTATCCCAGGTACCACCTTTATCTTCACAAAGTGCTTTTGGTGTATTTCCCATACATAAACCATTATCAAGTCCATAACAAGTTCCAAGTTGACAATATGAAGAAGCATGACATGAGGTTGGTGCAATTAATCCAGATGAATCACAAGAACCTTGTGGGGCATTAATACAATAAGCCCCATCATATTCACTCTCAGTTGTTGTTTTTTCACAACAATATTGCATTTCTTCTGCAAAGACAAATGAACTTAATAATAAATAGAAAGTGAGAATAAATAAATAAAATTTTTTCATTTTAAATTTCTCCAAAATAACCTGCAGGGAAAACATAACTTCTGGTAGCAAATCTAAATTTAGTTTGTGATTGTTTATCTTCTATTGTATACAATGTTGTTTCGTCAGATGTTTTAAACGAAATAAATTTTAATTCAGGATTAAGATAATTAAAAACACTAGTATCAATATCTAAACCATCTATTTCCATGTAAACAATTTGTGAAGCTAAATATAATAAGTTTTCTAAGTTTGATGGATGATTAATTAAGAAATCTTGATAACTCAAACTATTGTCTACTGTTATTGGTGCTTTTACTTCAACTTCAATATTAGAAGGTTTAATGGATAATTCAAAATCAACATTTCCTTGTTCAACTTCAAAACCTTTTGATTGCAAATCTTGAATAGAATAATCATAACATTCTTGAATTTTGGGACTTAACATTATTTTTAAATTATTTTCAAAATTTTTTAAAATGGACGGATTATAAACCATACAAGGAGTATAGTGTTCATTAGTGTAACAAAAATAAGGATAATCTATATTATTATAATTATAAGAAAAAACAGAATCTAAATAACCTCCATTTAAAGCTAATTCATTTACAGATTCATCAATATATTTATTTATACATCCTTCAAAACCTAATGATGTTGGAGAACGAATTATAAATGTTGGTTGAATCCAAATAAAATAAATAAATATAGAAGAAACAATTAAAATTCCTAAAATTAAAAACAAGGTAACCTGAGCTTTCTTACTTTCCCTCTTTTTTATCATGTTATTTCTATGAAGTATTTATTTATAAATTCTTTGCTTAAACAGCAGTTATTATTTTTGAACATCCAGCAGGACTTTGTCCATAAATATCCTTACATTGAATATAATAAGTTAAACCAGTTTGTGCTGTTATTCTGTGATTTATTTGGTCTCCTGAAATAGGATATACTTTCAAATCTTCTTTTTCAAATCTACAACTTTCAGTTGAATAAATACAAGTTGAAGGTTCGTTTGTTGTAAATTTAATTTGATTTGCATCTTGAGAAACTCTTGCAATTAAAGGAGGTTCTATTTTTCTTGTAACATTAAAATTCAATTCTTTAACCTCACTGAGTTCATTAGTGATTAAATCTTTACATTGAACATAAAATTTATATTGTCCATTAATCAAAGAATCTAATAATTGAATTTTTTTACCTCTTTTATAATCTTCATAATAAAAAGGTATTCTAATATCAGAAGAATCTGTTGAATAATAACAAACATGTGAATCTGTTCCTCCAAATGATTCTATTGTTAAATTTTTTTCTGTTTTTTCAAAAATTGTAATTATTTCTTCATTTTCTTCTGGAGTAATTATCTCAACAGATATTGGCTCATCAGGTTTCTTTAATGTATAAATAATATCTTGCTCATTTGTTTTTCTTTCACCCTCAGATACACTTAAAGGATATTTATTTCTACACTTAATATAAATATTAGTAATTGGTTCTGTGGTATTTATTCTTGAAGAGCATTTATATCCTAATGCTGTTTGTTCAAATAAATCATTTGCACAATTAAAAGAATAACTCATATCTTCAAAAGAAGCATAAGGATATTTAGAATATTTACAATCTGCTAAATATTTAGTGTAAAATTCTATTGTTTGATTTTCTTTTGTAAAACTAATAAAGCTATTATTCTTTGGATTAAAATTACTTACTCTAGGTGGAAGGAAATTATCGACATTGTTTAAACAAAATTCAACTTTGTAAGGAGTTGGCATTGAAGTTCCATCTGTATTTTCACAGGAGATATAAAGATTTTTGTCAGCAATACCATCAAATCCTGTTTCTTCTAAATCATCAGGTGATAAGAATCTAAAATTTGTTGAATGATCAAATTTACGAGTATTTTCCCCAATAATAAATCTCATTTGATTATATGGTAAAGGTTCAGAATCAAATTTACATAATGAAGCTTGTGTTGTTTCAAATGAAAAAAGAATGTTTTCATAAGGTTCAAAACAAGTAGTCGAAAGACTCCTTCCTGGTGCTACTTCTGTAAAAGTATATTCTTGTTCTGTTCCTAAACTAACTAAATCTTTTAATGAAAGTTGTTGAAGATTTATATCACTCTCTAAAACTTCTTCAAATCCAAATTCATCATTTAATGTTACAAAACTTAAATTTTTAACTTGAGGATATCCTGTATAAGCTTCTGGAACACAAACACCTTCTTTTAGATTACAAGACAGACCATAAGATTTACATTTAGCTAAATTACAACCTAAAGGATCATCATTACATAATTCACAATTTTCTCCACCTGTCTTTGGTTGCCAATTATTACATTCAAAACTAATTTTTGTCATAAAAACACCTTCTTGTATTTCTTCTCCAGGACATGTTGCAGGAGATGGTGCAAAAAGTGTAGATAAAAAAGACCATGCAGTAATTAATGCACCAACTATTGTCAATATCCAACCAACATGATTCCAAGCATTTGCAGCACCCCAATTTAAAATTAAAATAGTAATACCTGATAAAAGAGCAGCACCACCCACTGTTGCGGCAGTAATTAAAACTGAAGCAAGTTCAGGACTAACACCTAAATTCTGAACAATAGAGGACATTGCTATATTTCCTAACCATCCACCGATTAATGCAAAACTTGCAACACCTATTGTTGGAGCTAAAAAAGCTAAACCTTTTATTGCAGCCAATCCTAATGCAGTTCCCACTCCTGCACTTCCACTTTGCCAACCATAATTACTAAAGAAATTTGATAGAGCAAGCATATTATCATAATTAATCCCATAATCTGAAGAAACATATGCTGTTCCATTATAATAACCTAAAGAATTAACCATTAATGAAGAAAATCTTTCATCAAATTCAATTGTATCTTCATTAGGTATATGATTCTTAAATATTACATTTAAATAAGAACTATTTAATTTTCCTAATTTCTCATCACTGAAATTAATTGGAGTTAAAGAAGTTATTTTTTTATCTTTTATTTCATAATCTCCTAAATTATTAAAATATTTATTATTAATTTCATCTTCATTTTCAAGTATTTCTCTTAGGCCTGTTGTTTTAAAACAATCACTTGAACCTTCTTCTCCCAATAAATTAACATTAAAACCACAATCTCCAAAGGAAATACAAAAATCATGCATTTTTTCGGTGAATTCTTTTGTTAAATATTCGCAATTTGAATAACATTTACATTTTCCATCTTCTTGTACAAAATAGATAGGTATTTCAGATATAAAAGAAGAAGCAAATGAACAAGTATTTGTTGTTCCTGTATTTCTTGAAAAATCAAGACCTTTAGGATATTCTGGTACACAAAAAGAAAAAGAATAATTGTTACTAAATAAGAAATCTTTTGCAATACAACCCGGTTGATTTGAACATTTTTCTAAATTATCTTCTTTTTCTTCTTCTGTTTCTCCTCCATTAAAAGAATAACAAGTGTCAGCAGGATTTGGTTGGCAAGTTGCTTTTGAAAAGGTATTTCCACTTAAATAATCTGTTGATTCTTCTTGTATACATAATTCATTTCTAATTCCAAAAGTTCCACAAGGATTTATTTTAATTTCGCCTTGATCACATTGTGCTAAATAATTTGTTGAACCTGGGACTTCTTTACCTTCTCCAATCTTTGATTCATAAATACACCAAGTTTCCCCATTTTTATAAGTTCGCGGAGTACTATCTTCTGAATTTGTATACTCGCTTGGAATATATGTACAATCTTGAGGTTTACAATAATAAATTCCTTGAGAAGGAGTTAAACCATCATTAACAGCATTTGAACAATAAGTATTATCAAATCTATTACAATTTCCACAAGTTAAGGGATTTAGAGAAGATAAAACACAAGATTCCATTACATTGAAAACTTTTGTCCAATAATCATTATTATCATAATTTACAGAATCATAAATATTTGCTTTATTTCCGCAAGAATCTAAATAAAAAATTCTTCCTGTTTCTTCGTCACAAATTGTTCTCTGAGTTTTTTGACAAATTGTTTCTAATTGTGGTGCAGTACATAAAAGATTAGAATGATAATCTCCTGAAATTTTTTGACATTCTAATGCTGTTTGCATTTTACAAGATTTATCGCTTAAAACACATGCACCTAATGTAGCAAAATCTTGAATAGCAATACAAGCTTGCTCACTTGTTTCAATCCATTCAATTTGATTACCATCTCTTAAAGGACTATTTTGGGTTAAGATTTCACAAGCACCTTTTGTAGTAAAAGATACATCTGAACCTACAATACAACAACCTTGTTTTGCAATGTCTAAATTACATAATGGAGATTCAATCCAACGATTAACACCTTTATCACAAACATATTTGAAAGTATTTCTATTAAAAATTGTTTTTTCATCATTATAACAACAACCTTTTTTACAAGAATTCAAAGAACTACAACTAGTTCCTCTATTAAAACCTGATAAACATTCAGAAGAATAAGACTCTTTACAATATTCTCCTGTTTTAGTTTCAAGGCAACAACCATAATAATTTTCTTCAGCAGAACTAACAAAAGAGAGAATAGGTTTTTTTATTAGTTCTGAATATTTTTTTAAAAAAGAGATTTTCTCATCTTTAACATTTTCTTTATATAAAAAATTGTCTGAAGTTAAATAAGATATTGCAATTGTTAAATTAATTAATAAAAATAATTGAATATAAGTTATTAAAAATTTTTTATTCATTGTATATTTATGATTTTTCATTGTTTAAATAATTGCCCCCCTCTTGACAGCAAAATTAAAAGTTTGTTCTTCATTATCTCTAAAAGAAACTTCGTAAATATTTGTTTCTTCTATTTTAGTTTTATTTATCTTTATTTTGGGGTAAAATAACATATAATTTGAATCATCAAAAAAAGAATAAGAAGCTTCATCATTAATAATCCTATTAGTTATTTGTAAAAAATCATAAATTCTAGACTCAATTTTATGGCTAAAAGAAAGATAATTTCTAGTTATATTAGACTTTGTTAAACTAATTTCTTTTTTTATATCAAAAAAGACAAAATTTGGAAGAAAAGAAATTTCAAAATTTAATTGTCCTTCATAGATTTCATAATCTCTTGTTTTATATTCGGAAATTACATTTTGAAAACATTGTTCAATTAAAGGTTGTGTTAAATTTTTTAATTCTTGTATACTTTTTTTTTCTAAGTTTGGATAATAATTGGTACAAGCTTCATAAGGTTTTGAAGAATAACAAAGATAAGAATAATTTTTATCATAATAATTTACAAATAAATGTTTTTGTTCTAAAAAACCAGCATTGGTATATAACTTAGTTATTTGATTTTCAAGTTCTACATAAATACACTTATCAAAATCTTCCTTGAAAGTTTCTTCAGAAGAAAATTGAATCTCTAATTTTCCTACACTAAATAGGATAGCAGCAATAATACCAGATACAATTAAGATACCTAAGATTATAAATAAAGTCACCTGACCTCTTTTTTTCATATAAATTAGACTGCTTAAATCTTTTAAAAGTTTTGCAAATTAATAAGAAACATTTATTAATATTTTATAATTTATTTGTTTATGTTTATTCAAGAAATAAAACCTAAAATTATTAAGGATTCAAGGGGTGAAAAAACAATTTTTATTTCTCTTAAAACAGAAAAGGGTAATTTTGAATGTAGTGCTCCTGCAGGAAAATCAACTGGTTCTCATGAAGTAGTTTCTTACAACAAAGAAGGAATTGAAAAAAGTTTAGAATTGTTAAAAGAATTTTGTAAAACATTAAAATTTAAAAATTTTTTAATTAGAGTTTTTGATGACTTAATCCAATTAGAAGTTTTAATAAATAAATTTGAAAAAAATTTTGGAAAGATGGGAGGAAATGTGAAATATGTGTTACATGGTGTTTTTTTAAAGGCTGTTGCAAAAGACAATTCAAAAGAACTTTGGCAATTTATTCATGATGATGTTTATGGGAAAGAAAGTCAAATTAAGTTTCCTATGCCTGTTGGAAATTGTATTGGTGGAGGTCTTCATTCAAAACCTATTAATAAAAAAAGACCTGATTTTCAAGAATTTTTATTAATACCTCATGAAGAGAGTTTTGCAAAAGCAATTACAAAAAATATTAGAGCATATGAATATGCAAAAACTATTTTAAAATCAAGATGGAAAAATGATGAAAATGCTTGGAGAACAGATAAGTCTAATGAAGAAATTTTATTTATATTAATGCAACTTGCACAAAAATATGATTTAAGAATTGGATTAGACATTGCTGCTGTAAGTTTTTTTAAAGAAAGGTATTATGATTACAAAAATAAAAGACTAAAAAGGGATAGGCTTGATCAAATTGATTATGTCATCAGATTAATAAAAAAATATGACTTATTTTATATAGAGGATCCATTAAATGAAGAAGATTTTAGTGGGTTTAAACAAATTTTAAATTCAATTCAATCAAGAAATACTCTTATTGTTGGAGATGATTTAACAACTACAAATGTCGAAAGACTAAAAAGAGCAATAAGATCTAAAGCAATTAATTCAATAATAATCAAACCAAATCAAATAGGTTCTTTAATTGAAGTAAAAAAGGTTGTAGAACTTTGTAAAGAAAAAAATGTCAAGATGATTTTTTCTCATAGATCTGGAGAAACAATGGATAATATTTTAGCAGATTATGTTATTGGTTTTGGTGGTGATTTTATTAAATGCGGTATTTATGGAAAAGAAAGATTAATCAAATATAAAAGAATAATGGATATTGAAAAGAGTTTAAGAATGTAATTCTTTCAATTTTCTTTTTTTGTTTTTTCTATATTTATAGAAAATAAAACCACCTAGAATTAAAATAACAAAGATTATCCAAGAATTATTACTTTCCTTTACATCAGAATAAGAAAAATTTTCTTTTTTAAATTCTACTATTTTTTCTACACTTCGTCTTGTATTAGTTAAATCTGAATAATGAATTATTAAATCAATATATTCTTTTTCAGTTTTTAATTTTAAATTTGCTGTTGCATCTTCTTTAGAATATAAATCTCCGATATTTTGCTTGTTTGTTCCAATAATTTCTAATCCTTCTTGTGATGGAATTTCAACCATTACAGCTCGAATATCTGAATTAGCAATATTTAATATTTCAAAAATCATTTGGTTTGTTTGTAAATTATAATCTCTAATAAAAATATCAAAATCTGCTTTTACATCTTTAACTTCTATATTAAATGATTTTAAAATATATGAGGTTAAATCAGAATTAATTGTTTGATATTTTATTTCTAATTTATTCAAACCATCATTTGCATCTTCATTAATCTTTAAAGTAAATGGAGCCATAAAATAGCTTTGATAATCTTTTGTGAATGTTCCTGATTTAATAGTATAAGATGATTGAGATGAAGGGTCTAGAATAAATGGAAAGTTTTCAACAATTCCTAAAGATATATCTCCACAATCATTTGAACTAATACCATCCACTTGAAAAACAATTTTAACTGTTTCACCTGGAACAGCAGGATAAGGTTCTTGATTTAATAAAGAAATATCTAAATTACATGCACTTGCTAAAATAAAGTTTAAACTAAATAAGAATAAAAAAATAAATAATACCCCTCTTTTCATTAATAAAATAAAATAAAATTGTTTTTAAGTCTTTTGTTCTTTTTTAATAGAATTTATATTATCCAATCCTATAAATATTTAAAAAGAATATTATTAAACTTGTTTTAAAAGAAGAGATGGTAAAAAAATGTATATATTGTTCTAAAGAAATAGATGATACAAGTGTTGTAGACATGTGTTCTAGATGTATGTACCAAGTTTGGGGAGAAAAAATGGCTAAAGCAATTGTAGAAAATATGGAAAAAGAGAAGAAGATAGGAAATCTTGAATTAGGTAGGGTTAGTGAAGAAATAAAAATTAAACAAGAAAAAGAAGAGTTTTGATTCTAAGCATTTGTGAAAACATTTTTAAAGGGTTTTTTTCTTAACATAATAGGATAATTTTGTCCGAGTTGGAAACAGCGAGAAAATAAAGGAGTTCTTGTTGTTATTTAAAAAAATAAAATGGTTAAAGGAAAAAGAATTAGACAAAAAGGAAAAATAAAACTTAGTGAATACTTTAAAAATTTAGATGATGGAGAAAAAGTTGCAGTTATTATTGAAAAAGGGATTAGAGCTTCTTTTCCAAAAAGATTACAAGGAAGAAGTGGGAAAATCACTGGAACAAGAGGAAGGTTTAAATTAGTGGAAATAAATGATAAAAACAAGGTAAAGACATATATAATACACCCTGTTCATTTAAGGAGATTATAATGGTTATAAAAGAAGAAAAAGCATTAACAATTACTGAAGTAATAAACTTAGTTGAAAAATCAACTAAAGAATATGAAATAAAAGATTTTTTAAAACAATTTAATAAGAATACTTTAGAAGATGTAGAAAATATGAAAAAGGAATTAGAAGAATTAGGAATATTAAAATTAAAAGAAATACATATAATTAAAATTATTGATTTTAAACCTACTGAAATTTCTGAACTAAATAAAATAATTAGTGATGTTAATCTAGATAATGATGAAGTTACTAAGATATTAGATGTTATCAAAAAATATTAATGAAAATGGCAAGAGAAGATTATGCAATAATATTAGATTTTTTACCTTATGGTTATCCATTGGAAAACAAAATGCTTCCTATAGCTCAAGCTATTGGGAAAAGTAATTTTACTCTCTTACAAATTGTACCTAGAAGAGGTATAAAATTTGAGATAGGAGAGGAAGTGTATATCGGAGAAGGGAAACGAGATAAAGTTCAATATATTTTAGGGAGATGCCCTAGAGAAAAATTGACTGAGAATGCAAAGATTCAATTATTGGAACATATTCAAAAATCAATAGATGAAAATGAAGAAAAATTTGTTTCTTTTTTTAATAAGGCAGAGCCTATTAATACTAGACTTCATCAATTTGAATTACTTCCAGGATTTGGAAAGAAGCATACATCAACAATTTTGAATGCAAGAAATGAAAAAGAATTTAAATCGTTTCAAGATATTAAAGAAAGAGTATCAAATATTCCAGATCCTAAAAGAGCTATTGAAAAAAGAATATTTGAAGAATTAACTAATATTGAAAGACACAATATATTCATAAATTAAAATGGAAGAAAAAAAGTTCAAACAAACATATGAAGATGATGACTATCAAGTTAAAAGGATAGTTGGAAAAGACATAAAAGGAAATAAAAAAGTCTTAGTTGGACTAACAAAAATAAAAGGAGTAAATTGGTCATATTCTAATGCTATTTGTAAAATTTTAAATATAGATCCTAATAAAAGAATAAATGATTTAACTGCTGAAGAAGTAGAAAAAATAGATAATTTTATGAAAAATCCTGAAATGCCTTCTTATTTAATGAATCGACAAAAGGATTTTTCTACAGGAGAAGATTATCATTATTATGGGGCAGATTTAAATTTAAGAAATGAATTTGATATTAAAAGATTAAAAAAAATAAAGTCTTACAAAGGAATTAGGCATACTGCAAAACTTCCTGTAAGAGGACAAAGAACTAAATCAAATTTTAGACCAAACAAAGGAAAGAGTGGTGTTGGTGTAAAAAAGAAAAGTTAAGGAGAAATTAGATGGGAGAAATTAAAAGAAAAAGAAAAAAATATGCAAGACCAAGAAAATTATTTGATAGGGCTAGAATAGATGCTGAAAATTTAATTGTAGAAGAATATGGCTTAAAAAATAAAAGAGAAATTTGGAAAGCAACTAGTAAAGTTTCTAAATTAAGATCTAGAGCAAAAGAATTAATTCGGGCAAGTAATGAAGAACAAAAATCTTATTTTGATAAATTAAATAAATTAGGTTTAAATATTAAAGAAATTAGTGATGTTCTTGCTTTAACTGAAAAAGATCTATTGGAAAGAAGATTACAAACAGTTGTTTATAAAAAAGGTTTATCTAATAGTGTTAAACAAGCAAGACAATTAATTGTACATAAACATGTTTTAGTTGATGGTTGTGCAGTTAATGCACCTTCTTTTTGGGTGGAAAAAGATTTAGAAAATAAAATTACATTAAAACCAAGAAAAGAAAAGAAAATTGAAGTAGAATCTAAACAAGAAGAGGTAGAAGAAGAATAAAATGGCTAAGAAAAAAAATGATGATCATGTAGGAGTATTACATATTTATGCTAGTTTTAATAATACTATTGCAACACTTACTGATTTATCTGGAACAACTATTGGAAGAACAAGTGGTGGTCAAATTACAAAACACGATAGAATGAAAGCTAATCCTACAATTGCTATGTTTATTGCTAAAAAAATATTAGAAATTTGTAGAGATTATAAAATTACAAGTTTATATATTAGGATGAAAGGTCAAACAGGAGAAAAAGGAGTTGGACCAGGATCTCATGCAATAATTAAGACTTTAACAAAAGAAGGTATGAAAATCTTAAGTTTAACTGAGGTAACTTGTGTTCCAAGGGGTGGACCAAAGAAAAGTGGAGGTAGAAGAGGTAGGAGAGTATAAATTTATAAATAAATTTAAATCAAAAAATATATAATGGAAATAATTGAACAAAACAAAGAGAAAATAAAATTCATTGCTGAAACAAATGTTAGTTTGGCAAATGCAATTAGAAGAAGTGTTAGCGAAATTTCAACTTTAGCAATTAAAGAAGTTGATTTTTATAAAAATGATAGTGCATTATATGACGAAATTATTGCTCATAGATTAGGTTTAATTCCATTAAAAAATCAAAAATTAAAACAAGGTGAATTAATTGAATTAAAATTAAAAAAGAAATCTAAAGATGATAATACTTTTGTTAAAGCAGGTGAATTAGGTGAAGAAGTAGTTTATCCTGAGATGCCAATAGTTTTATTAGGTAAAAATCAAGAAATAGAATTTGTAGCAAAGGCAGGTATTGGTACTGGTTTAGAACATTCAAAATTTATCCCTGGATTATTATATTATAAACATTTACCAAAAATTAAAATAAATAAAGAAGGGGAATCACATATTGAATTAGCTAATAATTATTCTGATGTTTTTGAATTTAAAGATAAATTAAAAGTTAAAGATGCAACAAAATGTGAAATTGATAATGATGATTTAAAAGATTTCCCTGGTGTTGAAGTTAGTTTAGGAAAAGAAATAGTCTTTAATATAGAATCTTGGGGACAAATTGATGCAAAAAATATATTTAATGAAGCTTGTAAGGTATTAAAATCAAACCTCTTGGAAGTCTCTCGAGCATTAAAATAAGATTGAGGAGATGCCGGAGCGGTCAAACGGGGTACGTTAAGGGCGTATTGGTTTTTACCTACGGGGGTTCGAATCCTCCTCTCCTCATTAAAAAATGAAAAAATGAAAATAAACAAAACAAAAATAGAAAATAGAATGAAAAAAAAGAAAGATTTACTTTTAGTTAAAACTATAATCTTTTTAAAAAAGACAAATCCTGAAGTTGCTAAAGAATTAGCTAAACCAAAAAGAAAATGGCCATCTATTAATTTAAAAGATTTACAATTAGTTGAAGGAGATGTTGTAGTTGCTGGAAAAGTTTTAAGTGCAGGTGAAATTAATGAACCTAAAAAAATTGTTGCTTGGTCTTTTAGTCAAAAAGCAAAAGAAAAAATAGAAGGATCAAAAGGAAAAGCAATTTTAATTAGTGAAGAAATCAAAAAAAACCCAGAATTAAATGATTTGGTTATTGTAAAATAAAATGGTAAATGTAATAGTTAATGCTAAAGGAGCTATATTAGGTAGAATGGGTAGTTATGTTGCTAAAGAATTATTAAAAGGAAATTCAGTAGAGATCATTAATAGTGAAGAAACAATTATTTCTGGAAAAAAAGAATATATGGTTGAAAAAATAAAACAAAAAAGAAGAATGGGACAAGGAAGTTCATTAAAAGGTCCTAAATATATTAGAAAAGAAGATATGTTATTAAAAAGAATAATTAGAGGGATGTTACCTTGGGATAGACAAAAAGGAAGAGATGCTTATAAAAGATTAAGATGTTATATTGGGAATAATAATTTAACAGAAAAACAAATTAAAGGGATTAAGAATTTTGAACATCATCTTCCATTAAATCATTATAAATTAAAAGATGTTGTTAGGG
>JAEWUG010000019.1 GCA_023397215.1 Nanobdellota archaeon
GAATGGAACACAACAACATATGGATTTGGTAAAGAAAATCAAATAAAATTAATAAAAGAAATAAATTTTCCCCATTCATTAGGCTTATTTTATTCAACGATAACAGCATATTTAGGATTTAGTGTAAATAATTCTGAATATAAAGTTATGGGATTATCTGCATATGGAAATAATAATACTTTAAAAAATAAATATTATGAAAAATTAAAAAAAGTTATAGATGTGAAAAAAGATGGGAGTTATAGACTAGACATTACTTATTTTTCTTATATTTATAGTTCAAAAATGCCATCAAAAAAAATGTGTAAGTTATTAGGAGGGCCTATTAGAAAACCTAATGAAAAAATTGAAAAAAGGCATAAAGATATTGCAGCAGCATTACAATTAATATTAGAAGAAACAATTATAAAAATATTAAATCAGATATATAAAGAAACTAAAATAGAAAATATTGTGATTTCCGGAGGAATTGGATTAAATAGTCTTATTAATGGAAAAATTTTAAAAAAAACACCATTCAAAAGAATTTGGATTTCTCCAGATCCAGGTGATGGTGGTTCTAGTATTGGTGCAGCATTTTATCTTTATAATAGTTTACTAAATCATCAAAGAGTATTTCAATTTAAAGATATATTCCTTGGACCAAAATTTTCTTCAAAAGAAATAAAAAAATTTTTAGAAGAGAATAAAATAAAATATATATCCTTCAAAAAAGAAGAAGATTTAATTAATACAACAATAAATTTAATTTTAGAGAATAAAATAATTGGTTGGTTCCAAGGGAAAATGGAATGGGGTCCAAGAGCTTTAGGTGCAAGAAGTATATTATCAAATCCTTGTAATCCTAATTCAAAAAGATTACTTAATTTAAAAGTAAAACATAGAGAAGAATTTAGACCTTTTGCACCAACAATTTTAAAAGAAGAAATAAAAAATTATTTTATTTGTGATACGAATCTACCGAAAATAACAGATTATATGCTTCTTATCTACAAAATAAAGAATAAATGGATTAAGAAAATACCTTCGGTTATTCACATAGATAAAACAGCAAGACCACAAACAATTTCTAAAAATCAGAATAGAAGATATTATAAATTAATAAAAAAATTTCAAGAAATCACAAAAATTCCATTATTAATTAATACATCTTTTAATGTTAGAGGAGAACCAATTGTTTGTACTCCTTTTGATGCATATTCTTGCATGATGGGAACAGAGATAGACTATTTAGTTATTGAGAAATATTTAATTAAAAGAAAAGATAATTTAAAAGATAAATGGGAGTATTTTATAAATGAAAAAGAATAAAGGTTGTTTATTATTTTATATTTTAATCTTTTTTATTATCATTATTTCAATTGAAATTAGTTTAAGACAAAAGTATTACTCTGAATATAAATTAATAGATGAAAGAATGAAAGAAATAGAAATAGAATCATTATATATACAATCAGAAAATAAAGAATTAATTTATGAATCTATATTCCCATTAGAAATGTTAGATTATAATAAAAAAGAAGAAGTTTATAGGATAATAATAATTGGAGATTCAATAGCTAAAGGACAAGGACTAAAAGATGATTTAAATAGTTCTTTTGGAAAATTATTAGAACAAGAATTAAATTCAAATAAAAACAAAACAGAATATGAAGTAATTATTTTTGCAGCATCTGGATATTCAACATCTCAAGAAATAATTTTACTTAAAGAAAAAGCATTAAAATATAAACCAAATTTAATATTATGGAGTTATGTATTAAATGATCCAGCAAATCCAAGATATCATGATGGAAATGGAGAATTTGGAATTTATTTTAATAAACCTAAGATTTATTTTATAGAATATATTAATAAAAAAATATTTTTCTTTAATGAAAAAAGAATATTTAATAAAAAAAAGTGTGAACAAGAATATCATAAATTGCTTCATTGTGTTTATTGGGAGGATATAAAGAAGAACATTGAAGAAATTGCAAATATTTCAAAAGAAGAAAATATAAAAACAATTTTTTTAATACATCCCATATTTGAAAATAGCTATAATTATTCAAACTATTCATTAAATAATCTTCATAAACAAATAAAAGAAGAAATTAAAAAAAATAATCTTTTGGTTTTAGATATATTAGATATATACAAAAATTATAATCCTTATAATTTAAGATTAAATTCTCAAGACCCATGGCATCCAAATGAAATAGGCCATGAAATCATTAAAGATTATATTTATTCTTTTTTAAAGGAAAATATAAAGGGTTTTAAAGAAAAATAATTTTAAAATAGTAAATATGAATAAAAGAATAAAGAGATTTTGGGATTTAAGCTTTTATTTAGCAAAATCAGGATTTAAACTAAGAAACGAAGGAAGTTATTTAGGGATAATTTGGTATTTATTAAATCCAATTTTATTTTTCTGTTTATTATTTGTAGTTTTTTCCCAAAGTTTAGGTTCTGAAATCGAAAATTATGCTATTTATTTATTTATAGGAATAATAATGTTTAATTATTTTCAATCAATAACACTAGAATCAACAGAATTAATAAAAAATAATCGTGGGTTATTTAAATCTATTAATTTTTCAAAATCAGCATTTATTTTTGGGAATACATTAAAATTTTTGTTTTCACATTTACTAGAATTCTTAGTTTTAATTTTATTTGCATTGCTTATTAAAGAGGATATCTCAAACATTTTAATTTACCCTATAATTTTGATCTTTTTCACTTTATTTACTTTAGGAATTTCACTTTTATTAAGTTCTATATGTATTTTCTTCGTAGATATTAAAAATATTTGGATATTTTTATCTAAATTAATTTGGTTTGGGACACCAATATTTTATAAAATTAGTAAAGGAACATTAATCTATAAAGTAAATCTCTTAAATCCATTATATTATTTTATTGAAATAACTAGAGAAATAATAATTTATAATAGATTTCCGAGTCTACAATCAATTATTCTAAGTATTTTCTTTAGTATTTCAACATTAATTTTAGGATTAATTATTTTTGAAAAACTTAAATACCATATTATGGAGAGAATTTAGCTATGGAAAGAATTATTCTAGAAAAAATTTCAAAAATTTTTAAAAAAGAAAAAATTTCAAAACCTATCCTAAAAACAATTTTAAATTTAAACCTAATTCGATTTAAAAAAGAACCTATTAAAATATTAAAGAATATATCATTTAAAATAAATTCTAACGAAATTGTTGGAATTATTGGAAGAAATGGTTCTGGTAAAAGTACTTTATTAAGAATAATTTCAGGAATATATAAACAAGACAAAGGGAATATCAAAATAAATGGAAAAATAATTTCTATGATTAATTTATATACAGGACTTCAAGATATGTTAACTATGAAAGAGAATATTTATTTATTAGGGATTCTATTCGGATTAAGCAAAAAAGAAATAAAAGAAAGAATGGATAAAATAATCAAATTTTCAGAGTTAGAAGAATATAGCAATACTAAATTATACAAATTTTCTAATGGGATGTTACAACGAATTGCATTTTCAACGGCAATTTATTGTGATCCAAAAATTTTACTATTAGATGAAGTATTTGAAATTGGAGATGAAAAATTCAAGAAGAAGAGTATAAAAAAGATGAACCAATTAGTAAAAGAAGGAATAAGTATTGTTTTAGTGAGTCATGATTTAGAAATGTTAGAAAGATATTGTAAAAGATTAATTTGGATAGAGAATGGGATCATCAAAAAAGAAGGAAATCCAAAGGAAATAATTAAAGATTATCTGAAGATAAACGAGTAATAGAATATACTTCTATTTCATCATTAAAATAAATCTTTTCAAAAAAAGAGTCATAGATAAAAGAATTATTCATAGGTTCTTGAGGAAAACTTAACATTAGAAGATAGTCCTCTTTCATACGTCTTGTAATAATAAAGTAATCAATATTTAAAAAAGAAAAAGAATTTTTAATATTCGAAATATTTTCCTCGTAAAAAAAAACTGTTACAAAAAAAGAATTATCTGCAAAACCAGTAACATTATAATAATTATTTTCTATTAATAAACTAATGAACTTTTCGTCACTTAATATTTTTCCATCTAAATGAGTTATAACCCACTCTACACCAGAGGACTCTCCTTGATTAAATCTAAAAAAATCACTTCTTTCAATATTTTCAAAATAACCTGTCAAAAGAAAGAATGAGATTAAAAAAAATGAAATTAAATAAAAATATTTTTTAGGAATATTTAATATTAAAAAAATAAAAAATAAAAAATATGAAAAACTTCTTTGTTCATAATTTACTAAAAAAAGAGCTAAAAAAACAAAAAACATAGGAATAAGAATAAAAAAGAGATTTTTATTCTCTTCCCAAGAATAATTCTTTTTTTTAGTTTTAATAATAATATTCATAAAAAACATAAAGAAAATTAAAATAAAAAGAAGATTTTGCCAATTTAAAGGGCTTATTTTTAAGAATTTAAATTTATTTTGATAAGGATAAATAGGTCTAGAAATTAATGAAGAATTTGAATTTGCATAATTTAAAGATTTAGGACCCTGCAAAAATAAAAGAGAATTAGTAGTATTACTTGCATGTTTAATTAAAGAATCTCCTGCAAAAATAAAGAAAAATAAAATTAAAAAGAACAAAATAAAAAGGAATTCTTGAAATTTTTTATCTTGTATTAAATGTTTAAATATAATTTTAATATTTTTACATTTATATTCCAGAATAAAAGAAATTAGAATAGATAATAAAAAACCCAAACATGTTAATATTAAAATAATTAAGGAGGTATAATAACTTAAAGCTAATGAAAAAATAATTAATAAAGTTAAATAAAAAAAAGATTTTTGTTTATTGAGATATAAAATAAATAAACTAATCAAACCGATATAAGAAAGTCTCCACCCAAAAAAAGAAAATGTATTAAACCAAATTTCTATAGGTCCCAAAGAAGCAATGATAAATGAACCTAATAAAGCTAGATTTTTTTTATTAGTGTAAATATAAATAAGATTATAAATAAAAAAAGAAAGGAGAAAAACAGAAAGAAATGTAACAAAAAAACGATTAAAACCGATTAAAGAATAAAAATAATTAGCAATATCTCCAAAGATTAAAGTTGAATGATCTAATAACATTCCTGTATAAAAACCTACATCAGGTATAGAAAAATTAAAACCATTTAAAAAAATATTTTCTATAATTACCTTATCAAGATGACTGGTAATTCCATCACCCCATTTAAAAATAGGGAATCTAAAGAACCATCTCCAAAAAACACCTACAATTGAAAAAAAGAAATGAAAATTAAAGGTAGAGTCATAATAAATTGAAAATGTTTTCTTTTTAATAATAATACAAATTAAAGACATGATTTGAATTAAAGAAAGAAAAAGAATGATATTAAAAAAGTTAAAAAAGTTAAATTGAATTAACAAAAAACAAGTAAATGTAAGTAAAAAGGTAGAAAAGATAACACTATAAACAATACATTCACTTAAAGATATTTTTTTATAGAATAAAAAGACTAATAAAAAACCAGATAAAAAGAAAAATAACGTTCCAAAAAAAAGATTTAAAAAGACCATACAAAAGATACAAAAATCAAATTTAAAAGATTAATTATATTAAGAAAAATTTATATTATCTCAAAACTTAAAAAATATATGAAAAAGAAGAATGATTGTTTCTTAAAACAGATATATAAATTTTTAAAGGAGAAAAAGGCTTGGTGGTTAATCCCATTAATCATAATTTTAATACTTGCCAGCATCTTAATTTACATAGGACAAAGTTCTGCAATAAGCCCATTTATTTATACATTGGTATAATAATTTTTAGACAAATAAGATACATTATAAACATAAGGTTCTATTGGATAAATTAAAGAGTATTCAGAACAAGAAATTAATTCTGAAGATAAAATATAATCCAAATGATAATATCTAATAATAGAATTTTTAAAATCGCAATCGTCTATTGAATAAAAAGAGTTAATATTCTTTTTTCTTTCTGGATGATAAAAATACCAGGTGCCAATAGGTTCTTGATCTGAAAAAGACTTAACAAAAGAGGATAAATGATTTAAGGGTAAAATAATGTTTCCAGATTCAATTTTAGATAAAAACATTAAAACATCTAATTCATTTTTATTCAAAGTAATAAGTGAATTAAAATTAATTTTTTGAGATATAGACGAATAATAAGAGAAAAATAAAATTATAGACAAAAATAGAATTATTATAATCTTTTTAATTGTTTTATTAACTATCCAGTTATTTAGAACAGAATCTATGCTCCTAAAAATAAATAGAATACCAAATGCACTAAACAAAGGAAGAAATATTAAAAGATAAAAATAGATTCTTTGAGCAGGCCCAAATAAAGAAAAAGAATATTTATTAAAACAAATCAAATTTAAAAGAAGAATTAAAGAAGAAAAAATATAAGGATAATATCTTTTTTCTTTTTTCCAGAATAAATAAATTGTACCAATCAAAGACAAGATAAAATTAGTAATAGAATAAAGTTTATTTAAAATAATTTTGTCAAAAGTCTCAATTCCCGCCCAATTTTTATCAAAATAGATTAAATTTAAAAGAAAATTAGATTTAAAATAACCTTTTATTAAGATGATATAAAATAAGATTCCAATAAAAGGAATTAATAAAAAAAGAAAAAAGAATTTATACTCTTTTATTAAAAAAGATTTATATTTTAAAAAATATAAAAGAATAAGAGGCATAAAAAATAATGTTGAAGGAGGATGAAAGAATAATAATAAAATCATAATTATTAAACTAAAAAAAAGATATTTTTTATTTTCTAATCTTAATCCTTCAAAAAATAAAAAGAAATAAAGGAATATAAACGGAACTGAAAAAGTTAAAGGTGTAAAAAAAGACATCCCTAAATAGAAATTATCTATTCCAATTGAACCAAAAAAAATAAGAGTTAATAAAGAAATAAAATAATTTTCATTAGTTAAATTATAGATTATTAAAAAAAGAATAATACAAGTAAAAATCATCCAAAAAAAGGATAAAAAAGGATAAATTTTGATCAAATTAAAAAGAGCATCTAAAATAAACAGAAAAAAATGAAATCCAATTTCTAAACTACTCAAAGAATTAAATTCATAATTACCACTGTTAAGATATTTTGCTTGGTTTAAATGAAATAATTCATCATTATGTAAGGGCAATCCTTTATTTATTGAATCTTGAAAAAAATAAGGCAATATATTCAAAAAAGATAATAATAATATAATAATTAAGGTTAAAATTAATTCTAATTTTTTTAAATTTTTAATCATATATAAAAAAACAAAAGAAAATTTATAAGATTAATTATTAAAAGCCTGCAGAGGGATTCTAACCCCCGACCCTCTGCTTACAAGGCAGATGCTCTAACATCTGAGCTATGC
>JAEWUG010000036.1 GCA_023397215.1 Nanobdellota archaeon
AGGATAGTTTATATGTTTGGGATAAAAATGGCTTATTAGAATTTTATAGATATTCAAATTAAGTTTATAAAAAATAAAATAATTAAATCATTATGAAATTTAAAATTGGAAATTTAAAATTAAAGAATAGAATTTTGTTAGCACCAATGCTTGAACCAAATGATATTGCTTTCAGATTACTTTGTAAAAAAGCAGGTTGTTCTTTAAATTTTACAGGGATGACTTCTAGTTTAACAAAAAATAATTTGATTTTGGAAGATAAACCGGCATTACAAATTTTTTCTAATTCAACTAAAGGAATTAAAGATATAATTAAAAGATATGATAAAATAGTTTCACTTTGGGATTTTAATTTATGTTGTCCTTCGAAATTATCAAAAAAATTAGGTCATGGAGCTTTTTTGCATAATGATATCAATACAATTAAAAAAATATTAATTGAAATAAGAAGTTCTACAAAAAAACCTTGTACTGTTAAATTAAGGAAGTCAGAAAATTCAATTAAAATTGCTAAAATTGCAGAAAATATTGGGTTTGATGCAATAATAATTCATCCTAGAACATTTAGTCAGGGATATTCAGGAAATTCAGATTATAATTTTGCTAAAAAATTGAAAAGATCAGTAAAAATACCTGTAATTTATTCTGGAAATGTGAATTTAAAAAATTATAAAAAAATATTAAATGATTTTGATTTTATTATGATTGGTAGAGAATCTATTGGTAACCCTAATATTTTTTCTATTATGTTAAACAAAAAACCTAGAATTCAATTTAAAGATTATTTAAAGTTAGCAAAAAAATATAATTTAAAATATAAACAAATAAAATATCAAGCAATGAATTTTACTAAAAATCAGAAGAATGCTAAGCAATTAAGAAAAGAATTAATTAATGCTAAGACTATTAAAGAAATTGAAATAATTTCAAAAAAATTTAATTAACCTTAAATAAGAACTTATTTTTTTATTAAAATGATAGATGAAATTAAAAGAGATGAAACACTTGATTATTTGAAAATTTTAAAATCATTATTAGAAATACCTTTTCCTATTGGTAAGAATCTTCTTTCTGATTTTGTAAGGGGTAATTATAATAATAAATCTATTCTAAAGAATAATTTAGATCAATATCCTCATTTTGATACTCTCTCTTGGAGTAAAGATAAGACTATTGGAGAAATAAACAAATTAATTCACCAAGGTTTAATAGAAGAAACAAATGCAGAATATAATAATTTTGTTAAAATATTAAAAATTACATTAAAAGGAATGAATGAAATAACAAATCCAAAGTTAAATAAAAAAGTTGATTTGTTAAATTATGAAAATCAAGAGATTAATGAGAATGATAAAATTTCTTTTGAAAAATATTTTGATTTTTTAGAGAACTATAATGAAAATCAAAAAAAGGCAATTATTTCAAATGAAAAAAGTATCTTAACAATTGCAGGTGCTGGTTCTGGAAAAACAACTGTATTAATTAAGAGAATTGAATTTTTAATTAAACATAAAGGAATAAATCCTAAAGAAATACTTGCAATTACATTTACTAGAAAGGCAAGACAAGAAATGCAAAAAAGATTAGAAAAACTTGAGATTAATGATGTTAATGTTCACACATTTAATTCTTTCTCAGAAGACATTTTAAAGAAAAATGAATTTAAAATTTATGGAACCAAGACAAGAGTTTTAAGTTATGCTGATAAAATTATGGCTTTTAATTATGCACTTTCATTTTTAGGATTAGAATTAAAAGATGTAATTGAAATTTATTTTTCCGAAAGTCAAAAGAGAAATAAGTCTATTAATGAATTATCTTTTATTTTTTTGAATGATTGTTTTTCTATAATAGATTATTTAAAATTAACAAGAAAAGGATTAAATGATTTATCTAAGGAAATTAAAGAAGATGAAAAGTTAAAATTAATAATAAATTGTATTGAAAAGATAAAACAATTTATGGATATTAATTCTTTTAGAGATTATACTGATCAAATAATAGATACTGTTAATTTTTTTAATAAAACAAAAGAAAATATTCCTTTTTTTGAACATATTTTAGTAGATGAATATCAGGATGTTAATGCAAAACAAGTTGAATTATTAAAATTATTAAATCCTAAAAATATTTTTGTAGTAGGGGATCCCAGACAATCTATTTTTGGCTGGAGAGGTGGTGATATTAATTTTATATTAAATTTTCAAGAGGATTTTACACAACCTTGTGTAATTTATCTAAATGAAAATTATAGAAGTAAGAATAAAATAATTCAATTTATGAATCAATCAATAAAAGAAATGAATTTACCAGACTTAAAATCTAAAAAAGAAGATTCTGGTGAAATTAGATTATATGGTTTTAATAATGAAGAAGAAGAAAGGATATTTACATTAGAATATTTAAAACAAACTAAAGAAAAATTACACCAAATATTTATTCTTTCTAGAACAAATAGACAAATTAATGAATTAAGTCTTTTATTAAAGAGAAATAATATATTACATGTTTTAAAAACAGATGAAAATTTAAAGCCTACTAATATAAAAGAAAATCATGTAACTCTTGCTACTGTTCATTCAATTAAAGGTCTTGAAGCTAAAACTGTTTTTGTAATTGGATGTAATTCAATAAACTTTCCTTGTAAAAATTCAGATCACCCAATTATTGATTCTTTGAAAAAAGAAAAATATAATAAAGAGTTAGAAGAATTAAGATTGTTTTATGTTGCTATTTCAAGAGCTAAAGAAAAATTGTTTTTAACATATTCAGGAAATAATCATACTTATTTTATAACAGAAGAGATGAAAAAGCTAATTACTAATTTGCATTAAAGCTTTAATAACATTTATTTCTAAATCTGGATTTTTTTTAATGAATTTATTGAATAAATCTTGTACTTGTTTATTTCTTTTTGATTTTTTTCCAATAATATTATTTATTTTTGAGTATACTTCTATTTCTTTATCAGAATGAAAATATAAAGGATAAATTAAATTTTTTTCTTTTGGTTTTGGGCCTGTAAAGTTTCCTTGTAATATGTTTTCAAAAGTTTTTTCTGCAATATCACTTAAATTATCAGTAGAAGTGTTTGGTTTATTTGAATTAATAACTTTAAACTTTTTACTTAAAATTTGTTTTAATATTATAGTATTTATTCTTTCGTCTTCTTTTATTAAGAAAGTTTTATTTTCAGGTAATAATTGATATTTACGAATTGTTTTATATAACTTTTTTTCAAAATAATGAATAAATTCTTTTTTAGTTAATTTTCTTTGATTAGTAAATTCCCAAACATATTTTTCCATAATATTTGATTTAAAAATTGATATAAATATCTTTCTAAAAAATAAAAGAAGATAAAAAAATTAAGATTAAAGATTATCTATTACATCCACAGCTTGTTCCTGTTGAAACTGTGCTGCATGTTGATAATCCACAGTTTGTTTTTGCATTACAATTATTTCCACAACTAGAACAAGAAGAAATAGGTTCTTCTTCTGCACTTACATTTGAAATTGCATTAACTGCAAAAATGCTACCAATAAAAAACAAACCTATTGTAAGTAATATTATCCATATTTTCATTTTAACCTCCTTATTTAATTAAGAAATAGAATTAAAAGATTGTTAAAATCACTTTGGAGAAACTAGTTTCATTGGATTAAAAAGACAATATTATTCATTCCTCTTCTTTTTCTCTCAATTATTTGTTTTGATTCTAATTTATCTAATAAACGTGTCATTCCGACTTTTCCAATGTTTAATTTTTCCATTAAATCTTTTTGAAAAATAACACCTTTTTCTTTTTCTAAAGTTTGTATCACTTCTTTTTCTTTATTATCCAGACCTTCTAAAGAAATTTTCTTCTTTTTAGGTTTAATTATTCTTGTTTGAAGAATTATTTTTTCTTTTTCTTTAGCAAAAATTAGGAAGATTCCAATTCCTAGAATAATTAATGCAATTAAAAAACTGATTATTGTCTGAATTGAAAGTGTTGTATACATTGGACAAACAGAACCATGAGAACAACCATTATCGATAAAATTTTTAGTTGTGTAATTAAATGTAAATATAATTCCAAATATTATAAAGGAAATTAATGTAATAAACCAACCAAAGTCTCTATTTCTCATTTTAACTTTAGAAAGAGTTAGTATAAATAATTATCTAAAAATTTATTAATTGTTATTTCTTTATTCTTTTGGAGGTGAATGATGGGACTAATTATTAAAAGTAATATTAAAAAAAGAACTGATTTTGCTGTAAGTGATGAGTTCTTAATTGAATTTGATAAAGTTGTTGATGATTTATTAAAGAAAGCAGAAAATAGAGCAAAATCCAATTTTAGGAGAACTTTATTTGCTAGAGATTTATAATGGAAGAAGTAAAACATAAAATAGATTTTGATGAATCTGGGAATATTATTTTAAAGAATAAGTCAAATATAAAGAGAGGTTCAAAAAGTAAATCTTCTGGTTCTCAATTCGAATTAAGAGTAAGAAAAGATTTAGTTGAAAAAGGTTGGATTGTTGATAAATGGACAAATAATTTGGATTTAGAAAAAAAAGAGATTATTTCTGCAAAAAGATTGTTTAAAAGATTTAATAATAATTTAGGTGTTATGACTATTGGAACAGGATTTCCTGATTTTATTTGTTTTCAAAATAGAAATGAAGGATACCAAATAATTGGTGTTGAAGTTAAATCTAATGGAATATTAAGTAAAATTGAAAAAGAGAAATGTGTGTGGTATATTAAAAATAAGGTTTTTAGTGAAATTTGGATTGCTAAAAAAGATAAAATTAAGAATAGAATTTATGTTATATATGAGAATTTTAGAGAAGTTTATCCAAAATTATTAATATAAATTATAAAATTAAAATAAATTTTTCTTGTATGAAGATATGTTTTTTATTTATTTTAATTTTATTGATTAATTTTGGATTTGCAATTGAAATAAATAATATTGATTGCCCAAAAGAAGTAAATATTAATGAAGAATTTTATTGTGTCCTTGATTTAATTGAAGTTAATGGATTATATGATTTAAAATTAAATGTTAATAGTAAAGAATTATCAAATTTAAATAAAGTTTGGAATGGTAATATTTGGCAAAGATCAGATTGGTATCTTCAAAGTTTAATTTCTAAAGATGGAGAGTATAAAATATTATCAAAAGTAGATAAAGAATATGAAGGAATTGCTTTTATTTCATTAAGATTAAGAGAGAATAAAGCAAGTAGTTTTAATGAAGAAGTGTTAGAAATTAAGATTAATCAAGAAGAAAAAATAGAGAATGATAATATAGAAGAAATAAGTAATAAATATGAAACATTTGAACAATTAAATAAAGAAGAGAATGAAATAAAAAATGAAAATAAAATTATTTCCAAAAGTATTATAAACTTAAATTCAAATGATAATATAGAAGAGTTAATATATGAATCAAAAAGTAAAAAGATTTTGAGGATTATTCCCTATATTCTTGGTATTTTTTTGATTGGTTTAATCTCTTTTATAATAATAAAAAAATAAAATGGTAACAGCAATAATGATTTTAGAAATATTAGGAAAGCCTGCTGATTATATTAAGAAAACCTTAAGTGAACATGTTCAAAAATTAGAAAAACTCAAAGGTGTTAAAATAATTGAGAATAAAATTAGTGAACCCAAAAAGATTGAAAATGATAAACAAGATTTTTATACTTGTTTTTGTGAAGTTGAGTTTAAATGTCAAGATTTAAGACAGTTAGCAGATATAACATTTAATTTTATGCCTGCATCTATTGAAGTTATTGACCCTGATAAAATTTCTTTAAACTGTGAAGAAGCAAGTAGTTTATTGACTGATTTAGTTCTTAAATTACATAAATATGATGAAATTGCAAAGCTCTCTCAAACAAGAATATTTCAATTAACAAATCAATTAAAAACAGCTTTAAAAATATTAAATGATAATAATTTAATCAAAGATGGTAAATTAATAGATAAAAAGAGTAAAAAATAATTATTTTTTTATTTTATTTAAATTATTAGTTAAATTATTTAATGAATTCTTAGGATTATTATTTTTCTTGATTTTAGTGTATTTATTATAAAAATAATAACCAATTCCTATAACCAATAGAAGGAGAATAAGACCTATTACCCAGCCTGTTGAGTTCTTTTTCTCAAAATTATTTGCAGATGTAACTAAAATACATTCAGATAAACAACAAGCCATTCCTTCACTTGAAAAAGTTAAATTATCATTTGCACAAGCATAGCCTTTAGAACAAAATTGTCCATTCATTTCTGAACATGTTAATCTATCTTTCAATGATTCAGTTGGATTTTCTAAAGAAGTACCATTTGGATAAACAAATATTTCTACTGGAATTGTAATAGAATAATCTTCTTTATTTTCTGTATAAGTTAAATAAATTTCTTCATTAACATATGTTTCTTTTTCTGAATTAATATAAAAAGTGACAAATGCTTTATTATTTGGGTCAAGAAATTTTTGATTTTCAATATTTAATATTTCAATGTTTTCTGTAAAATTAATATTTTCAATAAAATAGTTGTAATTGTTAATTATCTGCAAAACATTCTTTTTTATTTGTTCATTACCAATAGCCATTTCAATCTTAATTTCTTCAGGGTAAATTCTCAAATTAGATTTTGTTTGTTCTGTTTTTAATTCTCCTAAATAGAAGATAGGATAACTAAAGTCTTTATATGTCTTAATTTTGAATAATGTTAATGTTTGATTTAGAGGATATTCATTTATAATATGAAACTCGCCAGGAGATAAATCTATTTTTTCTTTATTATATTCTATCTTTAATAAAGTTGTACCGCTATTAAATAATGTAATATTTGGAGTTTCATAACCTGAGATAATTCCTGGTTTTATTTCTAATAAAGAATATTTATTGTCCTTATTATAATCTGTTTTTACTGTAAAATTTAATTCAATTATTTTTGAAGATAAACCTTCAGGGCTTTGATATAATATTTCATTTGATTTAATTGTATAATTTCCTTCCTTATTAAATTTAAAATAAAAATAATAACTATCATTATATCTAATTAAATTATATTCAGTGGGTTTAATTGGTGCTCTTCCTTCATAAAAAGAAAAATTATCCTTATTTAATGTCTCTAATAAAAATTGGGAATTAGAAATATAACCATAAATATTTTCTTTAGGTTGTGGATTCTTATTCTCTAAGATTAAATCTGGATAAGCAAGACTAAAATTAATAAGAATTAAGAAAAATACCAGAAAAAAAATAATTGACTTAAATAATTTCATTTATTGTTGTGGAGGCATTTGTGGTCTTTGAGGTGGAAAAGGAGGTCTATTCATACCAGGTCTCATTGGTATTGGTCTTGGATATCTTTGTGGAGGATAATTCCCTGGACCACCTCTTGGAGGAAAACCATTATTATTTTGATTATTATTTGCCCCTCCTCCTTTTTTATTATTCTTTAATTTAAATAAAAATACTTTTAATTTTTCTCTAAAAACAATCAACAAAACAATTAATGCTAAAACAATTAAACCAATTATTAACCAAATTATTCCAGATTTTTCTTCTTTAGGTTTTGTTGTTTGAGGAGAGTATTTACAACAATATTTTCCATCATTACATGAAAAATCTTGTGAGATATAATTTCCACTACATGGATTTTCTAAACAAGAATAACTTTCTTGTTCACATTCGCTAAGAACTTTTTTTTCTACACATTCAGATAAACAACATACATTAGTATCTTTTGACTTAATTGTTGTCCCAGAACATTCCTGGTTTTCAGCACAAATTTTACCACCTGAAATTTCTGTACATCTTTTTAATTCACTACAACATTGGGCACCAAGAGATGAACAATAATATTGATTTAATATTCCTCCACTTACACAATTATTTGTAGAAACACATGAATAACCTAAATCTTCACAACGAACTACTTCTCCTGCTACTGTTTTTCCAGGTCTTCTTTCAATAGACCATAAAACAAAAGCTGTATCTTTTACATTACTTCTCCAACATCCATCACTTCCTTGTTGAGTATAAACTAACCAATCTCTAGCTCTTTGTGTCTTTTCATCAGTAGAAATTCCTAAAGATAATAATGCTAAGGCAGTATCATGTATAGTTGTATATGGAGTATTTGCGATATTCCAATTTCCTTCACTTCTTTGTGAACTAATTAATCTTGTTGCATAATTTTGAGAATTAATATTTAATAAATAAATAAAAGCATCAGGTAAATATTTTTGATTCTCACTTGACTCTGCCATTGCATAAATATAAGGCATGTATTTTTGAATGTCATTCCCTGTAACTGCTAAGGCATATGTTGCCCAAACATTATCTTCAAAGTTACAAGAACCTTGTTTTGTTGGTGAAAAACATCTTGATTGAACTAATAATTCAACTCTATTATATGCTGGAGAAGAAATAGTATTGTCTATCACAAAAATTCTTTCATTATTATTTGTTTGTTGATAAAATAAATTTGTATTAAAATCTTCTTGACAACTAACCGTAAATGTTTGATTATTATAACATCCTGGTTTTACTTTTAACCAAAAATTTTTTTCTATAGTAAAACAGTCCCCTCTACTTTTTAGAAGATTTATTCTTTTATTATCAGATAGATTAAATTCATAATAATCTTTTGTATTGTATGTAATATTACATTTTGTTGCTTTATTTGAATCAACTTGTAAAAACCATTCAATCTCAAGAGGATTTCTTTCTTGACTTATTATCCATTCTTGAAGATTTTTAGTTTCTTTTCCTGCATGATTTAAAGCAAGAATACTCAAAGAAACATCTTTTATACTTATAGAATTAATATTACTTCCAGTTAATTTTGATTCTAATTTCTTTACACAAGATTCATATACAATATCTTTTGGAGTAGCAAGAATAGTTAAAGCTAATTCTTCAACAGAGTTTATATTTTGACAAGAATCTCCTACTTTTGTTTCTAAACAACTAAATGCTTTTTCAATTTCGGGATTTTCAATTGAACCAGTTAAAGTAGTTGTCTCATTTTCTTCTGCAAAGATAAATGGAATTAGTAATAATGATAGGATACCAAATAGAAGAATCACTCTCTTTTTCATATTGTTTTTAATGTTTGTTTATTTATAAATATTTGGAAAAGTCTTATCGAAATAATAACCACAATTACTAAAAAGTCTAAAAGATTAATTCATTTATATGGAAACAAAAGAAGATTTAAGAAAAGTTCAAAAGATTGCAAAATCATATTATCTTAGAAAAGATATTCAAGAAGCTATTTTTCAATTTTGTAAAAATAGAGAAACAATTCCTCGTTATTTAGAAGGATTTGGTAAAAGGCCTGATTGTTTTGATTATCCTTTTGATATTGCTACTTCTGCAAAAAAAGGTGCTACTTCTTTTCATTGTTCTGAGGAATTATGGAAAAATCCATTAGATATTAATACAAATATGAACCCTGATCAATATAATCAAATAAAAATAGGATGGGATTTTTTAATTGATATAGATTCTAAATATTTAGATTATTCAAAAATTGCAGCTCAACTTTTAATTGAAGCACTAGAACATCATGGTGTTATGAATTATGGAATTAAATTTTCAGGAAGTAAAGGATTTCATATTATTGTTCCATTTAAATCATTTCCTGATGAAATTAATGAAATTAAAACAAAAGATATGTTCCCTGAATGGCCTAGACTTATTGCTAGTTATTTGAATGAACTAATTTATGATAATTTAAATGAAAAGATATTAAATCTTTCTAGTTCAAGTGATTTAGAAAAAAAAGGGAAAACTATTTATGAAACAAAATGTTTAAGGTGTGGTAATATTGCAGAATTAAAAAAAATTGGAAAATATGTTTGTTCAAATTTAAAATGTCGTTCTGTTGTTAATTCTATGAAATCAAATAGAAGTGAGATGATTTGTCCTGCATGTAACTCTAAAATGAAAAGAATTGATATTGAAGAAGTTTATTTTTGTTCAAATTGTGAAACTAATTCTAAAAAAGAACCTGAATTATTTAAGAAACAAATAACAACAAAAGAATTAATTGATGTTGTAGATATTATTCTTGTTGCATCAAGACATCTTTTTAGAGCGCCTTATTCATTACATGAAAAAACAGCTTTAGCTTCGATTGTTATATCAAAAGAAGATTTAGAAAATTTTAATCCTTATGATGCTGATCCTCTTAAAATAAAAAATCCTAAAAATTTTATGCCTGAAGTAAAAGAAAATCAAGCAAGAGAATTATTATTACAAGCAATTGATTGGGTTGAGAAAAAACAAGGTTATGAAGAGAAAAAATACAAGAATGATAAAATAGATATTAAGGGTCTAGAAATTAATGAAGAAATGTTTCCTCCGATTATAAAAAAGATTCTTAAAGGAGTAAAAGATGATGGAAGAAAAAGGGCTTTGTATATTTTACTTTCATTTTATAATGCCTTAGAATTTCCACAAGATTATATAAATGAAAAAATAAATGAATGGAACTTAAAAAATAAATATCCATTAAAAGAAGGTTATGTTAAAAGTCAAAGTTATTGGTTCTCTAAAAGAAAACCATTACCTCCAAACTATGATAAACAAATTTACAAAGTTTTTGGAAATTTAGAAAAAGAAGAAATGAAAATCAAAAATCCAATTAATTATACAATTAAATTAGCATTAAAATCTAAGAATAAATCTTCTTTCTCAAATAAAAAATAAGTTCTATTAATAATATTAACAAGAATAAAAATAAAATAAAATTAATATAATTAAATTCTTTTTTATTATCAAATAAAATGGTATTTCCAGTAATCTTAGACTTAAAATTATTTTCTGAAATATTTAAATTAACCCAAACTCCAATACCACTAGAACTATTTTTTATTCTAATTAAAATTAATCCATGATAAAAACCAGGTTTTTTTGCTTTAATACAAATAAGTTCTTTAGATTGATTAATTATTCTCTTTGAAGAATTATAAACTAAAACTAAGTCTAAATCTTGACTATTTAATTTATGAGATTTAAAATCTTTTTCTTGAAAATTCTTAATAGCCCATCTATCTTTAATTTCAATATTTGATTCTTCTAATGTTTTTATTGAAATATTTTCACAAATAAATTCATTGGAAGTTCCATTTAAAAAAATTTCTTGTGGACTTATTTTTAGTTCAATACAACTAACTAAATTAAATAAAAATAAAAAAGAAAAGAAAAAAATTATTATTTTCATTTTAAAGTGCTGTTGCCCAAAAGACTACATTTGCCTCATGATCTGTTAATGTTTGATTTAATTCACCAGAATAATCTGTTAAATCAAGATACATATACACTCTTTCAGATCTTGTATTTCCTACTGTATTAGGTTTTAATAATTCTAAAGAATAATCTCCAATTTTTGTTAATGGATCATCTAAGATATTTTTAAAACTTAAATGAGTAAAAATGTCTTCTTCGTAATTTTCATCTAATTCTGGAGTTATCATTAAATCAACTGTCCCAGTATTAGTAATATTCAAGTCTTGTCTTTCAGATAAATAACCTGGAGACATATCGCCCATTATAATTAAATTTGGTACACTTATTCCAATATTAGATTCTAATATGTTAGCTCTTACTTTCATTGTAGCATTTGCTTCTTGTGAAGAAACAAAAGAACTGATTAAGAATACACTTAGTAATAACAAACCAAAAAAATATTTGTTTTTCATTATTTTAAACCTCCTTTCATTTCTTAATTTTTCAAGAAAAAGTCTAAATAAATATTTTAAAGAGAGTTTTGGATAAATTTTAAATTAAAAAAACTTATAAACCAAAGATTTGTTATTCAATTATTGAGCCCGTGGCGCAGCCAGGTAGCGCATCGCTCTGATAAGGCGGGGGTCCTGTGTTCAAATCACAGCGGGCTCATTTTCAATTTATTAAAAGTAGGAATAAAGAAATCTTATTTAATAAATTTACTTAAAAAAATAAAGTCCCAGCTTTGTCGAAACAATGCTGGGGAGTATATATTTATTATAAGTATAAATTCCTTAAAAATGTTTCTATGTTATATTATTAAAATAAATAATATATTATTTGTAAAAAAATAGATAAATAAAATTATTTTGTTAATATAACAATAAGCTTTATAAACAGATTTTTGTAAATGTTTATTATGGGAATTACTAAATACTTAAGAGAAGCTTGGAAGAAACCTGATAAAATACTCTTAAGAGAGAGAATGATTCAATGGAGAAAGGGAGAAACTATTGTTAGAGTTGATAAGCCTCTTAGATTGGATAGAGCTCATGCTTTAGGGTATAAAGCAAAAAAAGGTGTTATTGTTGTAAGAGTTAGAATTAATAGAGGTGGTCATAAAAGAACTAGACCAAACAAAGGAAGAAGAACAAAAAGACTTCATATTAGAAAAAATTTAAGAATGAATTATCAAGAAATTGCTGAAACAAGGGTTGCTAGAAAATATAAAAATATGGAAGTGTTGAATTCATATAATATTGGAAAAGATGGTTTACATTATTTTTATGAAGTAATTTTAGTTGATAGAGCAAGTCCTGAGATAAAGACAGATAAAGAATTATCTTTTGTAACAAAACCTGCTAATAAAGCAAGAGCATTAAGAGGATTAACTTCTGCAGGTAAAAAAGCAAGAGGACATAGACATTCAAAGGTTAAAGTTCCAAAGGCTTATCCTTCTTTAAGAGCAAATAATAGAAAAGGAAATTAATTTTTATTTATAATTTTTGTTTTAACCATTCTCTAATCATTTCTTCTGGTTGAGCACCATTAAATTCGTCAATAATTTGACCATTTTTGAATAATTTCACAGCAGGAATACTCATAACAGAATATTTCATTGCATTTTCTTGATTCTTTTCAACATTAACTTTTGCAAGAATAATCGACTCACCTAAATCTTGAGCTATTCTCTCTAAAACAGGTTTTAACATCATACAAGGACCACACCAAGATGCCCAAAAATCAACTAAAACAGGAATAGTCTTTGATTGATTAATCACCTTTTCTTCAAACTCAGAATCATTAACATCAATAATCATAAACAAAAATATTAATTATGTTTTATAAATTTAGTTGTGATAAAAACATTTATATATAATTTTTATTAAATTTAATTATGAATAAAGAGGATTTTATAAAATTTTTAAGCAGTAAAGACCTATTAATCCTTTTATTAGTTATTTTAGTGATTTTATTTACATTAATTTATTTTAACAATAAATCTTTTTTTCCATCTGAAGAAGAACTAAATAACCCAATTATTATAACAATAAATAAACAAAATATAAAGTTAAATGATATACTTTATTTTAAAGAAATAGCATTAATTGAAGGGAATAAAAATTTAACGAATCATGAAGCAATGGATCATATCATTAATGAAGAATTACTATACATTGCTGCTTCAAAAGAAGGATTTAGTATAAATGATAAAGAAATTAAAGAAACATTAAATGAAAGTTTAGATCAAGAATCTTATAATTATTATAAAAAATATTATATTATAAATCAGTATAAAAATAAAATTTTAGAAAGAAATAATGAAAAATTTAATGTTACTAAAGAAGAAATTTTAGACTTATTTAACTTTATGAAAGATAGATATCCTAAAGTTTATCCTCCTTTTGAAGAGATTGAGCCCAATTTAAAAGAGATATTAAT
>JAEWUG010000044.1 GCA_023397215.1 Nanobdellota archaeon
ATTGCATATGGATGTATTAATTTTTCGAATGTAATATTTAATGCAATAGAAACAGTTGATAAAACAATTGCTATAATTAAAAGAGATATAATAATCATCTGCTTTTTATCCATGTTAATTCTATAATAAAATTATTTATAAAGATTTGTATTTTTTTATAATAAGTAAAATATAAAAAGGATTTTTCCTATTTTGAGATATGAAAAGATTTATTATATTAATATTTTTATTTTTATTTTATATTCAATTTAATTTAGGAGCTAATGCAGTTATGCCTTCATCATATGATGTTAATTTTAAACCTAATCTTATTGAAGAATATATTTTTAATTTTTTATTAGATGATTTAGATAATTCTGAAATTTATGTTAGTGGTAGTTTAAGTGAATATGTTGAAGTTATTGAAAATAAAAAAAGTTTTGGCAGATTTTTAGTTAAAATTCGTTTAACATTTCCTGAAAGAGTAGATGAAGTAGGTTTACAAAAAATAAGAATTGGAATTAGACAAAAGGAGGATTCACCTCAAGGAATTGCACTTCTTTCAGATGTTGGAGGTATAATTCGAGTTAGAATTCCTTATCCTGATAAATATGCTGAAGGTGAATTAGAAGTAAATAATGCTAATGCTGGTGAAGATGTTGAATATAAATTCACTGTTTATAGTCGGGGAGAAAAAGATATTTTGATTAAACCATTAGTCAAAATTTTAAATTCTGAAAATGAAATAGTTAGATCTTTTTATTTAGACGAAAGAAAAGTTAAATCAGCTGAACAAACAATTTATGAAGAAACCTTAAATTCAATTGGAGTTCTTCCAGGAGATTATAATTTAACAATTTCTTTAGAATATGGAGAAGGATTAATTACAACTATTTCTAAAATATTTAGAATTGGTGAATTAAAAACAAAATTAATTAATTATACTTCTTTTGTAGAAAGGGAAAAGGTTCAAAGATTTAATGTTCAAATAGAAAGCTTGTGGAATGATGAAATTAGTAGTGTTTATGTTAATGGTAGTGTTTTAAATTATAGTTTTATTGAATTTAGAACTCCAACTGTTTCTCTAAATCCTTGGCAAGTAATGCAATTAGTTGGTTTTTTAGACACTAATGGAATTGAAGGAGATTCTTTTAAAATGCAGATTGATATTAATTATGCAAACAAAACAACAAGCGAAATTGTAGAAGTGTTTTTTATTAATGAAACTAATTGGACTTTAATAATTAGTTTAAGTGTTGGATTTTTAATCTTAATTTTGTTGATTGTAATATTTATATTATCAAAAAAAAATAAAAAGGTTAATTCAAAATGATTAGAAAAGTGAAATTAAATTTTTATAATATTGTTTATCTACTTTTTTTTATTATAATTATTTTGTTTTTGATTGATTTTTTTATTCAACAGAATAAATCTTTTGAAGAAATTAATATTGATCTAAAAGTAGAGGTTGGGCAAGATATAGGCATAATTATTAATGATAGTATTGTTGATTTTGGAATTTTACCTAGGGGTTTAAATTCAAACAAAAAAGTTATTTTATATAATGATTTTAATTTTCCTGTAAAAGTTAAAGCATTTGTTAATGGGAATATTAGTGATTATATCTTTGGGGAAAGTGAAGTATTTTTATTAAGTAATTCACAAGAAGTTTATAATATTGAACTCTATTTACCAGAAGATATGGAAAAATCAATATATACAGGTAATCTTCTATTTAAATTTTATAAATTTTAGTTTTTTAGGGAAGGTTTTTATATTTATTTTTTCTTTTTTAATCTATGAATAAGAAAAGAATAATATATTTTTTATTGTTATTTAGTTTTATAGCAATTGGTTTTATTAATATTGTTATGATTGCTTCTTTATTAGGTAATGAATTTATTACAGGTTATTATAGCCAAACTTCTACTGGAGGAGTTTATGTAAGAATTGTTAAACCTATTAATATTACAATTCATAGTCCTATTAATAACTGGACTTATTCATTTAATGTTGCAGATGGTATAGAGTTTGAGAATAATTTATATTATCCTATTGAATTAAGAGTTAGTGCCGATGAACCTGTTAGTAATTGGCAATATTCAATTTATAATAATAATAATTTAATTGAAGAAAAAATTCCTTTTAGTCCAAATTCTACTCTTTTTTTTAGGCAAGGAATAAATAAAATTATTATTTATGCAACAAATGATCCTGGTGTTTGGTTTGAAGCTGTTTCAGAATTTGAAATTACAGTTGGCGAATCTGTTCCAATATTGATAACTGAAGATGAGTTCTTTTTATGTGAGGGTTCTTTTTTTCGGAGAGATATTTCTGCAATAGATTATGATCAAAACATTGTTGAGTTTGGAATTCAACCAGATAGTCCAATTTTTGTTGAAACTTATTCTAGTAGACAAGATGGTATATTTTATTATGGTTCTATTTATACAAGTTATATCCAAAAGATGATGGTTAATACAACTCTTCCTAGGCTTCTTTATGTTTATGATGAAGATGAATTTCATGCTAGTAAATCTGTTTATTTTCATGTTTTAGAAGTTAATAGAATTCCTGAATATGATAGACTTGGTGTCTATAAACTTTGGACAAAAGGAAAAGATCACTTATTTAATAAAACATGGTTTGTTTATGATATTGAAGATGGTTTTTTAACTGATGGATTTATTGAAACAAGTATTAGTTATATGAATGGTAGTTCTTTTGATTTATTTGAATTAAGTCCTAATGGAAGTATGTTTTATGAAATCACTAATGATAGTGTGAAAGGAATTTATAATTTAACTTTATGTGCAAAAGATAGACCTTTATTGAATCTTCATCCAGATTTAGAAGTTCATTGTGGTGTTAATGGTTCTTCAAATATTGTTTGTGAAAATCTTTATTTGACAATAAGTGACGAAAATAGGCCTGTTAAAATTCTTGAAGCAAATCCAATAAAAAATCCAGAAATTATTCCTTGGAATGCAACTAATATAACTAGCTTTTGGATTTTAGCAGAAGATTTTGATGGAGATATTTTAGAATATAATTTTAGCCATGGAGATAAAGAAATATATTATAATATTACTAATTCTTATGATTTAGATTATAGATATTTGATTAATTTTAGTTATGATTTTGGTTGTGGAATTTATGGTTTACAAAATATTACTTTTAATATTAGTGATGGTTTAAATTTTGATTCTGTTAGTTGGACATTTAATGTAAATGGTTATGCTTGTGCTGAAGAAGTTGTTAGCCCTCCAGGGGGAGGAGGAAATGTTCCTTTATGGTGTCTTGAAAAGTGGGGATGTAATTCATGGAGTGTTTGTCAAGATGTTGAATCTTCTTTTAAATTAGGAATTATTAATACTGATGAATATTATAATTATAAAGATAAATGTATTCAATTAGGATATAAAGATGGTCGTTGTGGCTTCCAGACTAGAGTCTGTGATGATTTAAATGGTTGTAATAATTCAGAATATAGAATTCCTAAACCTTTCTTAACTCAAGTTTGTTATTTTTCTATGAATCCTAATTGTTTTGATGGAATTAAGAATTGTCATGATGAAAGTTGTGAAACAGGAATAGATTGTGGTGGTCCTTGTAATGCTTGTCCTACATGTAGTGATAAAATCCAAAATCAAGGAGAAGAAGGAATAGATTGTGGTGGTCCCTGTCCATTTGTATGTGAAAAAGAAACTCCTTTATTTATTAGTTTATTTATCATTTCATTATTATTATTGTTGTTAATCTTAATTATATTTATAATTAATAGAATAATTAAGTTAATTAAAGGAAAGAACTTAACTAGAGAAGATAAAAGGTCTCTTAGAATTAAACGTTTAATGCAACAAAAAATTTAATATGAAAAATAAAATAATACTTTTTTTAATTATTTTTTCTTTTTTAGTTTTTACTTTCTTTTTTGTTAAAGGTGCTGCAATTTTTGGTTCAGGTACTGTTTATAATACTAGTGAACAAGGCGGAAACAATCCTTATTTTTTTAATTTTACTAAAAATATTACGTTAGGAGATTATGAAGAGGTAGTTGCATATGCAATTGATGATAGTCAAGAGAGTGAATATATTATGTTAAATAATATTTTATTAGAACCTGAAGACATTAGTTCTTGGATTGTTATGAATAATTCTTCTGGTATTCTAAGAATTAATTCAACTAAAGATGATGAAACAGGTTTATTACTTTTGCCTTTAGCTGTTACTGTTCAATCTGATGTTGGAAGTGATACTCTTAGAAGAATGTATAATTATACTATTTATGCTTTAAATGATATTTTGTATTTCACTAATTTAAGACCTGATTATACTTATATTTTTCCTACAAATGAATCTACTTTTGAAAGTTATAATATCACTATAGGTGATGAAGAAGAGCATTATCCTTTAAATTATACAATTGAATTTACAGATTGTACTTATGCTTTTTGGTTAGATAAGGTTGATGGAGAAGATTGTCAGTTATTTAATTTAACTAATTTAACTGAAGATAACACTTCTCTTTTTTTGGATTATACACCTAATAATTTAGATGTTGGAATTTATAATCTTACAATTAGTGTTCAAGAAGCAGAACATATGTGTCCACATAATTATTGTTTGGAAGGTTATGAAGAAAGGCATATTATTTCTCAGGATATAATTATTCAAGTATTGTCTCAATTAGAAGTTGATGTTAGTGATTGTTATAATAATGTTTTTGTAGAAGGCCAGTATGATTCTTGTAATATTATTATTAAAACAAGAGATCCTATTGGAGATTTAAAATTAAATAGTAGTGCTAGTTTTGCTAGATTCTCTGGAATACCTAGTGATAAAGATTGGTTTTATAGTTATAATGATTCTTATTCTTCTTCAAATTTTTATAAAGAAATTGAAGTTGCATTTATTCCTGAGAAAAAACATATTGGAAATTGGTCCATTGATTTTGAAGTTTATGATAATACTACTGATGAGAGGAATATTACAAAAATACCTTTGGTTGTTCAAAGAAATCCATTATTAAATAGTGTTCCAAATATTTCTGATATTGATTCTGTTTATACTTCTACTGGTAAAGAAGAAAGTGTTTTATTTAGAATTTATGATGATGATTTATTGATTGAAGATAGATTAGATGGTTATGATGAAGAATTTGAGATTAATTATCAAGTTATTAATCAAACAAATTTAGAAGATGTTAGTTCTTTATTTGAAGATTTTGTTGAAATAAATATTATCTATCCTTATCAAGTTCAATTTAATCAATTTAGTTATTTAAGCAGTTTTTTAACTGGAAATGTTATATCTAATTTTGGTGAAACTGAAAACATCTTTAGTAAGATTATATTATTTTTTAAGAATTTTTTTAAGAATAATTTTTTAACAGGGTATTTTGGTTTTTCTACTTTTGAAGGGGAAGATATTAAAAATTATTCTATTGTTATTTTCAATATTACTTCTGACTATTATCATGCAGGTAACTACACAATTAATTTAAATATTAGTGATAAACAAAATGCATATGATTTGTCTTCATTTGATTTAGAAATTTTTACTAATCAACCTCCTACATGGAATCAATCTTCATATCAATTTAATTTAGTTGTTAATTCTAGTATAGAAACTACAACTGATAAAATTTTAAATTTAGATTTGAAAAATAATTATGTTTCTGATTTAGATACTTCTGTTGAAAATCTTGTTTTTTCTTATGATTCATTAAGAGCTCCTTCATCTTTTAATGTTTCTAGTTTGGGTATTGTAAATTTTATACCTTATAAAACAGATGTTGGTTATTATGAGTTTAATGTAACAGCTAATGATGGTTTTCTCCAAAAGAATAGTTTATGGAAAATAAATGTTAGTAACTTAAATAGTCCTCCAGAGATAGATATCATAAGTGAAGGTTACTTTAAAATTAATCAAGGGTTGTGGAATTCGTCTTCTAATATTGTTATGCTTCAAAATAATAATTTAAGTTTTAATTTTAAAGTTTATGATGATGATATTTTAATTAATAATTTAATTTATTTAGAAGAATTAAATTATAATGTTACTATTATCAATAAAACTGAAGTTTATGAACCTATTAATTTAGTATTCTCTAGAATGTCTTTTTCAGATTTTAATCGTTTTACAACACAAATAAAACCTGGTTTTGTTAATGTTGGTGAATATACTGTTATATTTAATGTTAGTGATAAACAAAACTCTTTTGATACTTTTGAATTTAATTTAACAATTATAGAAGTAAATTCAGCACCAATTATTAATAATCTAGAGAATAGAACTACGACAATTTTAGATAATTTATTTTATTTAGATATTAATGCAACTGATCAAGAGGATGATATTAGAGGTATTAATTTAAATTATTCTCTTACACCTTTAGAAATTGATTCACCACCATTAAATTTAGATAATAGAACTGGTCTTATTAATTTTGATTTTAATAAAAACAATAATTATACAGGTATATGGAATTACAATATTAGTGTGCAAGATAGTTTTGGTGCTATTACTTCTGAATTATTTGAATTAACAGTTCATGGTTTGTTTAATATTAGTTATCCAAATGAAAGTGAAATTTTTAGATTAAAAGAAAATGAAAATAAATCTTTTAACTTTTCTTTAGATTATCCAATTGATTTGACTAATTTTTCATATAAATTTTATTTAGATGGTATAGAAAGTTTTTATGATAATGGGACTTTGAATTTTAATTATACTAATTTTAGTTTAAGAAATAATGGTTCTTTTTTATATAATCAAAGTAATGATGGAAATTTTTCGTTTGTTATTAAACCTAACTTTAGTGATGAAGGATATGGTAATTTAACAAATGTTTCTTTATTTATTTTAAATAATAATTTTCCAAGATTAAACTATTCTTTTAATTGGTCTGCAAATGTTAGTCATAATAATTCTCCATTAACTTTCAATGGAACTATACCTAATGTTGGTCCTGTTAGTGTTGGAAGTGAAGTTAATATTAGTTTAAGAAATTATTTTAGTGATTATGATTACTTTGATCCTTATTATAATCAAAATATTAATTTTACTCTTAATTTAGTTGAAGGTGGGCCTGGTAATGTTATTTTTTCATCTTATTTTGATGGTTGGAATTTAGTTTTAAAATCATTAGTTAATGCTCAAGAAGTTGTGAATATTACAGGATATGAATTTAATTCTTCTAATCTACAAATCAACAATGTTACAAGTAATTCTTTTAATGTCACGTTTGTGCCTCCTGAAGAAATTGAAAAACAAAAAGATAGTGATGGTAGAGTTATAAGGGATACTGCTGTGAAACATTATGCTCTTAAAATAATTACTCCAGGTAATTTATATGTTAGTAATCAAGATTTTATTGAGTTTAATTTTAGTGTCTTTAATACTGGTATGGTTGATTTATATGGGATTGATTTAAGAGGATTAGTTGAATTTAATCATGAATCAACTGGAGATTTAAATATCTCTTTTTCACAAGATTTTATTGATGTTTTGAAAATTAATGAAAGTAAAGATTATACTGCTAGAATTGATATGGCTACAGAAGCTGTTGGTAGATATGATATTACTTTATTTGGAGATGTTACAACACCAAAGTTTTCTGATTGGAGTACATTTTATGTAGAAATTCAAGGTTTAGATGAGAGTGAATTAAGTCAATTGATTTTATTTACTGAAAAGTTTGTTAGTGAAAACCCTGAGTGTTTAGAATTAACAGAACTTTTATTTCAAGCACAAGAATCTTTTAGTAAGGGTGATTTGATTGACTCAGAAAAATTAACTCGTCAAGTTATTAATGCTTGTGAAGAATCTATTAGTGTGAATGAACAAATAAGATGGAGAGATAATGAAGTTCCTTTAAGTAAATCATTTTTAATCTTTTTTATTGTTAGTCTTATACTATTAATTGTATTTTTAATTTTTAATTATTATAATAAGATAAAGTTTAAGAAGTCTAAAAGTGATGAATATATATAATTAATTTTAAAGAAAAGATGGTGAATGAGAATAAAATAGATCATAAAAAGATTAAGAAAATAATTTTAGATATTGAACATGAAGTTAGTAAAATGGTTGTAGGCCAAAAAGAAATAATTAGAGGAATTATTCGTGGTATTTTATGTAATGGCCATGTTTTAGTTGAAGGTGTTCCTGGTGTTGCTAAAACTTTAGTTATTATGACTATTGGTAAGGTTATGGGTTGTGAAGTTAATAGAATTCAGTTTACAGTAGACCTATTACCCACAGATATTACTGGTATTCAAAGTTATACACCAGGTAAAGGATTTGAAGTATTAAAAGGTCCTATTTTTGCAAATTTTATTATTGCTGATGAAATTAATAGAAGTCCTTCTAAAACACAATCTGCTTTACTTGAAGCAATGCAAGAAAAAAAAGTAACTATTTCAAAAAAGACTTATGATTTACCTTTACCTTTTTTTGTAATGGCAACTCAGAATCCTTTAGAAAATACTGGTGTTTATCAACTTCCTGAAGCTCAAATTGATAGATTTTTGTTTAAACTTTTAATAGATTATCCTACTAAAGAAGAAGAGATTCATGTTCTTGAACAAAATATGACTACTCGTTCTTTTGATTCTTATGATTTAAAACCTATAGCTAATCCTAAAACTATTATTAATTTGCAAAGAGAAGTTAAGAAAGTTTTTACTTCTGATGCTATAAAAAAGTATATTATTGATATTGTTAATGTTACTAGAGATAAAAATTTTAGTTATGCTAAATATATTTCCTATGGTGCTAGTCCTAGAGCTGCAATTGCTTTATTTATTGCTTCTAAGGCTGAGAGTTTAATGCAAGGAAGAAATTTTGTTACACCTGAAGACATTAAAACTGTTATTTATCCTGTTTTAAGACATAGAATAATTTTGAATTATCAAGCAGAAGCAGAAAAAGTTTCAGGTGATGATATTATTAATGAAATTTTAAAACAAGTTAAGGTTCCATAATTTTTCAAAGAATTTATAAGTCTTAATTAATTTACTATTTATGAGATGGTGAAGAAAAAAAAAGGGGGTGTTTTTTCTGTTGATTATATTAATAGTGTTAGTGGTTTTGCTAGTATGATGCAAAAATTTCCATTAAAGAGAATTTTATATAAAACAATATTGAGAGGTAAGGGTTTAGAATTTGATTCTTATAGAGTCTTTCAACAAGATGATGATGCTAGTATGATTGATTGGATGGCATCTTTAAGATCAAATGGTTTACTTGCAAAAAAGTATATTGAAGAAAGGGAATTAAGTATTTATTTTATTGTTGATGCTAGTTCAAATGTTTTGTTTGGTAGTGGAGATAAATTAAAAGCAGAATATAATGCTGAAATTGTTGCTGCTTTAAGTCATTTAATTCTAGAGTCTGGAGATAAAATTGGATTAGTTATGGTAAATGATGATGTGGCTAAATATATTCCTCCTAAAAATGGTAAAAATCAATTTATGATCTTAACTAGTTTTTTATCTGATCCTTCTTTATATAAAGGTGAATTTGATTTGAAAAAAGGTGTTGATTTTGTTCTAGATATTGTTAAAGATGAATATTCTTTGTTTATTATTTTGTCTGATTTTATTGCTATTAAAAAAGGAGTTCAGAAAAGTTTAAAATTCTTAGGTTCTAAGTTTGAAACTTTAGCTTTAGTTGTAAGAGACCCAATAGATATAGAACTTCCAATGTATAATCATCAAATTTCAATAAGAGACCCTCAAACAGGTAGACAAATGATTGTAGATCCTAAACTTATTGCTGAGAAATATAAATTATCTGCTTTAAAACAAAAAAAAGCAGTTTTGAAAGTTTTAAGTCAAGCAAATATTGATGCCTGTGAATTAGATATTAGTGAATCTTTTTTTTATCCCTTGTATTCATTTTTAAGAAAAAGGTCAGGAGGTGACAGAATTTAAGATGGTTAGTTTTAATTTTGTTTATCCTTTCTTTTTATGGTTTTTATTAACTGTTCCTTTATTTTTTTTAATTTATTTTTCTAGTTTTATGTATCACAAAAAAAAATCGGTTGTTTTTTCTAATTTTAAAGCATTAGAGCGTTTTTATGGAATTGAATTTTTTTCAAAGAATTTTATTTCTCTTTATATTAATGTTTTTATTATTATTTTATTAATTTTTAGTTTGAGTGGTACTAGTATAAATTTTGAAAGTGATACTGGTAGTTATTCTTTTGTTGTTTTGATAGATAATTCTCAAAGTATGAGTGCTATTGATATTTTGCCTGATAGATTTAGTGCTTCTAAGAGTTCTGCTAAAAGTTTTATTGAAGGTTTACCATTAGGAGTGAATGTTGGAGTTATTGGTTTTTCTGGCGAGTCTGTTGTTTATCAAGAATTAACAACAAACAAATTTTTACTTCAAAAAGCAATTGATAATGTTGAATATGGTAAAGTTGGGGGAACAAATATTCATAATGCTTTAATTAATGCTGATAGACTTTTTGGAAATTTGGATGATGGAAAAAAGAAAGCTGTTATATTATACAGTGATGGTCAAGCAAATGTTGGAGATGTTAATTTAATCTTAGATTATGCTAAAAGAAATGATTTAGTAATTCATACAATTGGAGTTGGTACTGAATATGGAGGAATTACAAATATTGATTTTATTTCTAAAGCAGATATTGACTTTTTGAAGGCATTGTCTTTTAATACAGATGGTTTATTTTTTAGAGTTGAAGAAGCAAATGATTTTGATAAAATCTTGACTGATTTAATTGATGAAGGTTTTTATGAAAGTAATATTGATTTGTCTATGTATCTTTTAATTTTTGCAATTATTCTTTTTACTCTTTATTGGTTTTTTTATAATTTTAGAATAAGAGCTTTTCCTTAAATTTTTGTGGAACAACTGATTTTTTTTATCTTTTTTTGTTTATGTTTTGGGCTCTTTTTTGTAGTATAAATTTGTTGTTCCACCATCGGTAATCTTTATAAAGTTGTTTTTTCTTTATTTGGGTATAAGTATGGTGATTTTATGAGTTATAAAAGGGTGGTACAAAAAGGAAATAAATCTTATGGGCCTTATCTTTATGAAAGTTATAGGGATGAAAATGGGGTTGTAAGAAAAAGATATCTTGGAAAGCAAATAGTTAAAGAAAAAAAGAAATTTTCAATATGGATTTTTGTTAGTGTTGGTTTTTTATTATTAGTTTTTGTTGGTTTTAGTTTAATTAATTATTCATCTAATAATTTTAATGAGTCTTATTTTTCTTTGAATAATAAAATTAGTGGTTTTGTTTTTTTTGAAGAAAAAGAAAATATTTCTTTAAATAATTCTTTTGAAGAAATTAATTTTATTAATAAAAAGTCTTCTAATAAAAATATTTTTAATTCTGTTTCTAATTTTTTTGGTAAGATTACTGGTTTTGTGGTTAGTGATGATAATTCTTCTGTTGAAGAGACTTTAGATGATGTTTTGGCTGAAGATAATGAAAAAGATTTTAATGAAGATGTTGTTGAATCAGAAGGATTAATTGAAAAAGATGTTTTAGCTGAAGAAAACAATACAAATGATTTAATTGAAAATAACTCTTTAGTAGAAGATAATTCTTCTGTTGAAGAGACTTTAGAATATTTAAATGATAGTTTGGAAATTATAACAAATGAGACTTTTTCAGAAAATGATTCTTTTATTGAAAATGTTAGTTTAAATGAATCTGTTAACTTGAGAGATAATTTTACTAATGAATCTGAAATTATTAATGATACTAATTTTGAATTTAATGAAACTGATGAAATTATTCTTGAACCTGTTGTTAATGAATCAAATATTTCTTTAGAATTAATAAATGAATCTAGTTTAAATTTGAGTGATGATGAATTGGTTGTTTTAAGGGAAAAAGTTATTGTTAATAAAAAAGTAAAATGGGTTGTTGTTTATAATAAAAGTAATGATATTGATGCAGGTTCTGAAGAAAAGAAAGTTAAATTACCTGTTAAAGCAGAAAATGTTAGTGTGATTAAAGGTGAAGGTTATGTTGCAAATGAAGTTTCTAGTCTTTTGAATAAAGCAAATGACGAACAATCTTTAAGTGTTTCAGGAGGAATTATTACAGGTAATGTTGTTGCAGATGAAAATTATGGTTTCTTTAATGGTTTTGTTTCTTTTTTTAAGAATCTATTTGGAAAGCCTAGTTTAACTGGTTTTGTTACAAGTGAATCTGAATTAATTGTTGAACAAAAGATTGTTAGAAATGATTTTGAAACAAGTGTTGATATTAGTGAAGAAATCGAACAAGAAGATGTTGTTGCTGTTAGTTATTATACTGATGGACCTGTTTCAAGAGAAAAGAAATTGGCTAATGGAAAAGTAATAGTTATTAGTGCTGAAGAAGATTTAAATTATACTAATGTTAGTGCTTATACTCTTTTAAATGATTCTTTTAAAATTTCTATGTCTGAAATGAATTCTGTTAAATTAAGGTGGTATGAAAATCAAGATTTAATTTCCAATTCTAGTTTAAATGACTCTTCTTTGAAAATTAATAGTGTTAGTTCTTTTTTAACAGGTTTTGCTGTTCAAAAGGAAAAAGGTAATAAAAAAGAGAAAGAAGATAAGCAAAATATTCCTGATTTGAATGATAGTTTAGAAATTATAACAAATGAAACTTTTTTAGAGAACGATTCTTTTATTGAAAATGTTAGTTTAAATGAATCTATTGGACAAGAAAATTTGAGTTTAGGAGATAACCTTGATTTAAATAATTCTTTAAATTTAGATTTAGAGAATGAAACTTTAGAATTATCTTCAAATGATTCTTATAGTAATGTTGATTTTAATTATTTTGATTATAATAATGATGGTTATGTAGATTATATTGAATGGAATATTCCTCATTTGTCAGATCAAAGTTATGTTTTAATTATTGAAATTAGTGATGCTGTTCATTTAAATGAGAATAGAGAAGTTGTGGATGGAATTTATAGTGAACTTAGTTCTTTAGATGGTGTTGTTTATGAAATACCTGAAAATAATTATTTAAGAGTTAGTTTTGAACAAATGTTAAAAGAAGGAAAAGATATTACAATTTATGCTAATTCTTCTAATGGGGCAAGTGTAGAAGTTTATGAAAAGGATTCTGATGTTGTTTTAATAACTTTTGAAAATATTTTTAATTTTGAGGAAAACAAACTTTTCTTTGAGGATATGGGAAATAATTGGGCTCAGGATACATTTGATTTAAAGAGTGTTGGTGGAAATGTTAGTTATGATTATGTAGTAGATCCTGCTTATGAAATTGAGTTTCCTCAGACATTTAATATTCATGGTAAACTTACAGATAGTAGTGGTTCTCCTTTGAATGGTGAATATAGTATGACTTTCAAAATATATAATGTTCCAAGTCTTGGAAGTGCATTGTATACAACAACAAAAACAGTTTCTTGTGATAGTGAAGGAATTTATAGTGTTGTTTTAGATAATGTTGATTTACCTTTTAATGTTCAATATTATTTAGGAATTTCTGTTGGTGGGGATAGTGAAATGACTCCAAGGATTGTTTTAACTTCAACTCCTTATGCATTTAGAGCTCAACATGTAAGTGCTTCGGGTATTGAATTTGATAGTGATTTAGATATGGAAGACAAGAGTTTGATTACTGAAGGAAATATAACAATAGGAGGTGCAACAATTTACAAAGATGGTAATGACTTGGTTTTCAGAGTTTAAATTGAAAGAGAATAACATTCGATTGATTTTAAGCATTTTTTTAATTATATTTTTAATTGGATTTGTTAGTGCTGATTTTAAATTTGAAAACACAAGTGGAACTGAATTAATGAGAATATTTTCTTCTTCTGGAAATTTGAGTCTTTTAGGAAAAATAAATGCTAGTGATGTTTGTGTTGGTGATATTTGTTTAGGATCATTAGGGGAAAGTGTAAGTGGAGATTATGTTCCTTATAGCGGTGCAACAAAGAATGTAAATTTAGGTTTAAATAATTTCACAATTAATACAAATATATTTCATGTTGATGCATTAAGTGGAAGAGTTGGTATAGGAACTGTTAGCCCTAATTATGGTAAATTACATGTTTCAGGAGATGGTAATGAAGGTGGTATTCGTGTAGGTGATAGTAGTACTACATTTAGAATATATACTAATTCTAGTACAAATGCAGCATATTTAACAAGGGGTGGTGTTGACACTCAGGGTATTGTTATTGATTCTAGTGGTAAAATTGGTATAGGTACAACTTCTCCTCAAGCAAGTTTACATGTTAATTATCCAACTAGTGGAAATGTTATTTTTCAAGCTGGAACAGGGGATGGTGGTTCTGACATGAATATGAAATTAGGATATAATGATTATGGTTGGTATTGGAAATATTTAGGAACAGGCTCTGGAGATAATAATGAATTACAATTATGGAGTGAAGGTGCTGGTAGTACTGATCAACAAGTTTATGGAATTAAACAAAGTGGTAAATTAACTTTTTATAAAGAATTAAATTTGAGTAATAATAAAATAGTTAATCTTGCAAATGGAACATCAAATTATGATGCTGTTACAAAAATTCAATTAGATGCTATTAGTTCAACTGTTAGTGGAGATTATGTACCATATACTGGTGCTAACAAGGCTGTTAATTTGAATGCAATGAACTTGACAAATGTTGGAAGAATTGGAATAGGAACAAGTAACCCAAATTATCTATTACATTTATCTGGTGGGGATTTAAGAAGTGAAGGTACATTTAGAACAGGTATTTCTGGAGAACCTGGTAGATGGAGGTTTTATGATAGTTCTGGTTATTTAATGAGTTTTTGGACAGAGGCTACTGATTTTGATACATGGGGATTGTATTGGGATACAAGTGATAATGAAATGCGTTGGATGGGTAATGGAAATTTAAAATCTTCTATAGACTTAGATGATGGTTCAGGTTATTTTCAAGGTAATGTTGGAATAGGTACAATCTCTCCTCAACAAAAATTGCATGTTAATGGTTCTGCTATTTTTAATGGGACTATTAATATGGGTGGGAATAGAATTATTGGTTTAGGTAATGGGACTGCTGCTCAAGATGCTGTGACTTATTCTCAATTGCAAGCAATCAGCTCAACAGTTAGTGGGGACTATGTTCCTTATACTGGTGCTACAAAAGCTGTGAATTTAGGTGCTCAGACTTTAACTACTACTGGAGCTGTTAGTACTGGTGCATTGATTTCTACAACAATAAATACTGGACAGGGTGCAACAGAAGTTTATTTGATGGATCAAAATATTAGAACAACTGACAGTGTATCTTTTGCAACTCTTAATACTGGGCAAGGAGCAAATGAACTTTATGCTATGAATCAAAATGTTAGAACAACTGATAATGTGAGTTTTAATAATATCAAAATAGGAAATGACCAATGGATTCGTGCTGTTGATTCTTCAGGTAGTGGATATGTAAATATGTTTAAGGTTAATTCTAATAATGAAATTGTTGTTGGTGGAAATTTGAATATTGGTAGTTTGGTTTTTGCTAGTGATAGTGGTTTAATTAGTGCAATGGATATGCCTGTTAGTTCTGTGTCAAGTGTTGGTAGTCCTCAAGGTTATGTATTTAAGATGGATGGGGATAATATTATGAGTGTTTATTCTGAGTCTGATGGTGTTGGTGGTGTTCAAAATAAAAGAATAGGAATTGGAACAATTTCACCGACTGCAACATTAGATGTTAATGGTACAGCAAATATTAGAGGGGCATTAACAATGAATAATAATAAAATTAGTGGATTAGGAAATGGTAGTTTAGCTCAAGATGCAGTGACTTATTCTCAAATGATTTTCACAAATAGTTCTATGAAGAGTTATGTTGATGCCCAGGTTGGTAGTAGTGGTACAATGAGTAGTTGGTCTATTGGTGCTAGTAGTGGAACTGCACAAACTATAAGTGATGGACAAACAATGACTATTGCTCAAGGAACTGGTTTAACTACAAGTGTTGGAGGTACAAGAACTGTTACTATTGGAATTGCAAATGCAGGAGTTGGTGAAAATCAATTAGCTAATGGTGCTGTTACTAATTATAAGATTGGTTTTAATGCTATTAATAGTAGTCAATTAATTGCTAACTCTGTTAATAGTACCCATATTATTAATGGTGCTATAACTAGTGACGACTTAGCTAATGGTGCTGTTACTAATTATAAGATTGCTGCTAATTCTGTAAATATAACTCAAACTACTTTTACAGATCAAAATTTAACAGCTAGTTCTACACCTACTTTTAATAGGTTAAATATAACAAATGCTCCTACACAAGGAAGTCATGCATTAAATAGAGATGCAGGTGATGCTAGATATGTTAATCTTGCTGGAGACACAATGACTGGAAATTTAACTTTAGCAAATGCTCCTTCTTTAGATTTACATGCTGCGACGAAAAAATATGTTGACGATGCTGTGATAACAGGAGTTGGAAGTGGAATTTCTGGAACACAAAATTATATTCCTAAATTTACAGGAACAAACACAATTGGTAATTCTGTAATGTATGAAAGTACAACAGGAAATATTGGAATAGGAACAACTTCTCCTGGAGGAAAAATGGAACTATCTCAAGGTATGTCTAATTATAATACTGCTTTTAGTTTACCTCACTTGAGTCTTGGGGCTACAAATACTGTGGATAATACTGGTTTTGTTGGAATAACTTATGATGCAAGTACTTCTGCTAATTATGGTTGGTCTTCAGGTGCATTAAGAAGTACTAATGGTCAATCAAGTTTTGTATGGAAATATCATAACAGCAATGTTGAAGGATTAGAAAGAATGCGATTAGATACTTCTGGAAATTTAGGTATTGGTACAATTTCTCCTCAACAAAAATTACATGTTAGTGGTAATGCTGTTTTTAATGGAACTATAAATATGGATTCAAATAAAATTATTAATTTAGCTAATGGAACATCAAATTATGATGCTGTAACAAAGATTCAATTAGATGCAGTTAGTAATACTGTAAGTGGTGACTTTGTTCCTTATAGTGGTGCTACAAAAAATGTAAACTTAGGTGCAAATAATCTTACAGTTGACACAAATGTTTTACATGTTGATTCTAATAATAATAGGGTTGGTATTGGAACAACCAGTCCTGCTACTTCTTTGGATGTTAATGGTGAAATGAGAGGTACTAAAATATCAATAGATGGTTCTTCAAATTATATTGATACTATTGGTTCATATCTTACTTTAAAAAGTGGTGGTAATGAATTAATCATTGGTGGAAGTTCTGCTATGCATATTAATTATCGTAATAATACTGATGGTGGAGTTCCAACAACATGGTACTGGAGAGCAGGTTCTTCTTCTTCTTGGTCTAATCATGCTATGGGTTCTTTAAGTTTAAATGGTGCATTAACAATGAATTCTAATAAGATTACAAGTTTAGCAAATGGAACTGCTGCTCAAGATGCGGTGACTTATTCTCAATTGCAAGCTATAAGTTCAACAGTTTCTGGAGATTATATCCCTTATACTGGTGCAAACAAAGCTGTGAATTTAGGTAGTCAGACTTTTACTACAACTGGTGCAGCTTCGGTAGGTGCTTTAACTTCTACAACAATAAATACTGGACAGGGTGCAACTGAAGTTTATTTAATGAATCAAAATTTGAGGACAACTGATGGGGTGACTTTTGCGACGGTAAATACTGGTAATGGAGCAATGGAAGTTAATTCAATAGCTGCATATTTAGGTAATCAAAATTTAAGAACTACTGATAGTCCAACTTTTGCAGGTTTAAGTCTTACAGACCAAACTTATACTCTTAATGATAATGTTAGAACCTTTGAAAATGTAGCTGGTTATTACCCTGGGAGTACTCCTTCTACTGGAACTGTAGTAGTTACTATTGAAAATACTCCAAATATTATGCTTGAAGCAGAAATTGTTATTCAAGGTTATGGAGGTCTTACTAAATGCCAAATTAGAGGATATACTTATACTGGTTCAACTTCTTGGCATCTTCCTACAGCCACATGTATTAGCAGTGGTCATAGTGGAGGATATACTGTTAGATTTGGAAAAAGAATTTCAGATAATGCTAGAGTAATAATGATTGGAACAACTACTTCAAATTGGGGAAGTTATCCCCATGTAACTATTCCAAGAGTGACTTATGGTTATCCAGGTTCTGGTTCTTCTATTGGGGATTGGACTATTGGAATTGTAACAGATGAATCTGCATATACTTCTATAGAAAGTGTGGTCCCTAATAATAATTTTTATGCTGGAACTATAAATACTGGTGTAGGTGCTACTGAAGTTTATTTAATGAATCAAAATATAAGAACTACTGATAGTCCAACTTTTGCAGGTGCTACAATGAGTGGTGATATAGCTATGGGAACAAAGAAAATAACTGGTTTAGGTAATGGAAGTGCTGCTCAAGATGCGGTGACTTATTCTCAATTGCAAGCTGTTAGTAGTGGTGTTAGTGGAGATTTGAACAATTATTATTTAAAATCAAATCCTTATGGATATTATAATTCTACTACAGATGGTTCTGGTTCTGGACTTGATGCTGATTTATTGGATGGTTTAAGTTCTGCTAGTTTTTTAAGAAATGATTATCTTACTACTAGATCTCTTTCTGATGCGAATTTAGCAGATGTTTCTGGAATTACAGGATATTATTTATCTTCTTCAGCAACAAATAAACCCACTGGAACTGACCATTCTCTATTAACTTTGTCTTTTAGTAATGCTTGGTCTACTCAAATGGCTGGAGATTGGCGAACAAATAATTGGTATGTAAGAAACCAAAATAATGGAAATTGGGGTTCTTGGGATAAGATATGGACTAGTGGTAATGATGGTTCTGGCAGTGGTTTAGATGCTGATACATTAGATGGTCATGATACTAGTTATTTTTTAGCTTCTTCTAGTTATAC
>JAEWUG010000038.1 GCA_023397215.1 Nanobdellota archaeon
TGCAAAGTATGAAATGTATGAAGATATTGATGAATTTAAAGAAAAAATTGAGAATTTATAATTAATTATTCTTTAATATACATTTATCTAAAGTCTTTAGGTCTATTTTTTTAATATTTTCTTGAAATATTTTTAACTCTTTTATTATTTCTTGTGACAATAATTTTTTTACTTCTCCACTTAGTAATTCCCCTTTTTTATACTTTTCAAATAATTCTTTTGTTTGTTCTTCATTGTAATAATAATTTTTTAGATATTGACAAGCTATATCTATATCTGGATTTCCTCCTAATTTTTTATGTAATTCTATTGTGTCTTGTCCCCCTGAGAATGCACTATTACATTTTTTAATTATTTGTTTTTCATTGTCTTTTAAGAAGATAGTATTATTTTTTGATTTTGATGCTTTTTTACCATCAAGACCTTCAATAAATTTTAAGTGTAATACTGATGGTTTTGGAATGTTTAATCTTTGAGCAATATCTCTTGCAATTCTTAAATGTGCATCTTCATCTGGTCCAATTGGTACTAAAACATTTTTGATTCCTAATATTTCTTGAGGATATAAAACATGTGCTGTTTGTACTGCTGGATAAAAATGTAATCCAATATTTGTTTCAGGATTATAACCATATGTTGCTTTTATTTCAGAATAGTTTATTTTTTTACTCATCTTAAATGCTAAATTGTAGATATTTGTATAAATATTGTCGATTATAAAAAAAGTGTTTTTTGGATCAAATCCATAAGCTAACATTTCTTTTGCTAATTCTATTGCATTTTCTTTTGCTTGTTTTTGTGTTTCCACTTTTCCTGCAACATAACTCTCGTCATCTGATATTGGGATAAATACAGGTATATTATACTTTTTTTGAAAGAATAAGTTTGTGTCAAATACAACTTTATGACCTAAATGTAATGTTCCTGAAGCATTAACTCCTGACACTATTGCACTTTTTTCTCCTTTTTTTAATTTTTCAAAGAATTTATCAAAATCTCTATGTGAATAAATCAATTCTTTTTCAAAAGTGTAAAAACTAGGTAAGTCTTTTATCTCTGAGATTTTTTTAGCTCCAAAGTTTTTTACAAGTTTTTCATTATCAACACAAAGTGGATTTTCCATATATTAAATTAAGAATAAATGTTTTTAATGGTTTTGGTGAAAAGTGAAAAAGAAGAAATAATTTTTATACTTGTTTTTTGTTTTATTTTTATGTTAAAAGAAAAGAGATGGTTTGTTTATATTTTGGAGTGTTGTGATGGTTCTTATTATACTGGTGTTAGTAATGATATTGATTCTCGGATGAAAGCTCATGCATCTGGTAAAGGGAGTAAATATGTTATGAAAAAAGGTTTTAAGAAATTACTTTATGCTAAACCTTGTAAAAATAAATCTGATGCTTGTAAAGAAGAATATATGATAAAAAAATTACCTAGAAATGAGAAGATAAATTATTTTTTGGAATAAAAAAAATTTATAAAAGATATTCTTATAGAATAATTATGAGTTACCTTTATAGTTATTTAATTGGTGATTTAACTTTACTTATAGTTTGGTTTATTTTATTTTACTTCCGGAAAAATGTTAGAAAAGAAATGTTAATAATCTCTCTTCTTATAGGAATTGGTGGTTTATTTGCAGAAACAATTTATACAATAGATTGGTGGCAACCTCTTACGATAACCGGGACATTAATTGGAATTGAGGATTTTTTATTTGGATTTGCGATTGGAGGGATAGGTTCTTCTATATATGAAGTAATTTTCAAAAAGAAAATTAGAATAAAAAATGTAAACCAAAAGAAAAGATTTAATCAAAATAAAAATATTTTATTATTTGGAGCAAGTATTGTTGTTTTGTTATTTATAACTTTTTTCTTGATGAACTTAAATTCTTTTTATTCTTCTATAATTTCTTTGGGATTTCCAATAATCTATATGAATATTAAAAGAAAAGACTTAATGCTAGATTCTGTTCTTTCGGGTTTTTTATTGATGTTAACTTCATTTTTAGCTTTTATTACTGTAGAACTAATTACTCCTGGGTGGATTAATTCTGCTTGGTTCTTAGAAAATTTATCTGGAATTATTATTCTAACTGCACCTCTCGAAGATTTAATTTGGTTTTTTTTAATGGGTATGTTTATTGGGCCATTATATGAATTCTGGAAAGAAGGTAAAATTCAAAATTTGAAAAAGGAATAATTAAATTTTATTCTTCAAATTTTTCTAAATTATTTTACTATTTTTTAAAAAATAAATCTGCTCCCGCCGGGATTTGAACCCGGGTCACCGCCGTTCTCCGCAAAAATTCTCCGAAGAGAGTTTTCCTCACCTCGTGGGAGAGAGCTGTGTTTCAAAGGTGAAACAAGGAAAGAGCTTTCTCATCGAAAGTGTCTTGCAGCAACTTGAGAGGGCGATATCCTTGGCCTCTAGACTACGAGAGCATAATTAAATTATATCTTTTTAATTTAAAAATCTAACTAATATTTTTTGTTTTTATCAAAAAGCTTATATACTTTTAGTTACTTATTGTTTACTAATGGTGACAAATGATGAAGCAACTGTTAAGGTTAGTAAATGGTTATTGAATGAAATTGAATTGTTTGTGAATAAAAATAAAAAAAATCGTTCTGATTTTCCTTCTAAAAGAAATTTTGTTGATAGAGCTTTAATATTCTATTTTGAAAATATGGGGGTTAAAATAAAAAAATGATTTTTTTAGAATTAAATTTTTGGAGAAAGAATGGATAAAATAGAAAGAGCTAAAATGATTTTTTTAGAATTAGAGTCTAAAAAAAGTGATACTTTTGAAGAAGCTCGTAGAACTTTTGAAATTACTTCTAGAATATTAAATTCTAGTATTCATTAACATGTAATTTTCTTTCTATTAATTCTATTCTTTGTTCTAGTTTGTAGATTAAAGTGTCTAATTTTTGAATTTTTGAATCTATTTCTCTTTTAGAATAATGTTCTGATTCTACTTTATTATTTGTTTCTTCTCTATCCATAAAACCAAAGAAATTTACTTCACTTCTCTTTTCATTTGTTTGAGAATTTAATTCAATAAAACCATCTTTATTTGTTGGAATATTTATTTGTGTTTCTTGTGGTGGTCTAATTTTTCCTTGCTTTTGTAATTCGCCAATATCAATCATTTTGTTTTTCTTTTTGAATATCATTAATTATTAAGGTTTTATTATTATTTAAGGATTTTGGGTTAAGCTTTAAATAATTGAATTTCCTTTATTTTTTAATGGCTGATATTAAAAAGGTGATTGAAGAAATTATGACTAAATCTCATTTAATGAGTGATTTAAAGTCTATGAATATGTCTGATGGTAGCAAATTTAAATCAACTGCTTCTTATAAAATTGTTTATGATTCTCCTCAAAATCAATTAGAACCTATTTATTATTGGATTTTAGATTTCTTAAATGGTGCATTTCAAGTTAATAAAATTACAGATAATTTTATGAGTAGTCCAGGAAGTGGTCATTTTAGTGATATAGGCCAAAGGGTTACTAAAATGCAAGAAGAAGGTATGAAAATTTTAGGTGGGTTAAATCAGGTAATTAAATCTTCATTGAATTTAATTTATGACTTAAAAGATTTTAAACAAAGGCTTCAACATTATGAAGATGCTAATTCAAAAGATTCTAAAATAAAAGAATCAGGAAATTTAGCTTTAAAACAAATTTGGCTTGATAGTGTTGATTTACAGAAAAGGGGGAGAGGTTCAATTCATCAAATGACTGCTGAATTAGGGTATACTACATTAAGAGAAGCATTTATGATTGCTAATTCTTTAGAAGATTTAGAAAAAATATCTGATTTTGAAGATGGTGTTATTAATGATACTGTTGCAAGAATTTTAAAACCAAGATTACAAGAATTTTTACATTGGAAAGATATTTCTTATCAAGAATTAATTAAAAGATATAATATTGAAAAAAGTTATTTAAAGAGTCAAATAGAAACAATTAAATTATATTCTTCTTGGATGAAACCTTATCTTAAAGCCGCTGAAGAGTTAAGACAAAAAGGTTTTGAAGGAGATGCTGCATTAGTAAATGCTTTTTCTACTAGTTTATTTGAATTAACTTTATTTTGTAAAAAAAAGGTATCAATTCCAGGAAAAGTGAGTGATTATAAATTGAATAGAGATTATTATGCTTGTTTGGTTATTGATTTTAGATTTAGAGGACATGTTATGCAAAGAGCTAATCAAAAAGGAGATTATGTTCCTGCATATGGAGGAAGAGTAGATTTAGTTTTAAATTCTTATGCCTTAAATAGTGAAGAATTAAAATTTATAGAAAAGGAATTAGAAAAAAAAGATTTTGATGAAGTTTTAAATTTTAATAGTGATGTTGCTAAAGAAGCTTTAGATGAATTAAAAGGAGATTTGGAAGAATTTTTAAAAAATGACAAAAAGAATGAAAAAAAGGAAGAATCTAAAAAAGAAGAAAAATCTCAAGATATTAACCCTTTTAGTGCTTTGTTTGGTTTATTTAATTCAAAAAATAAATCAGCTAAAAATAAAAAACAAATTAGTGAGTTAAAAGAGATTAAACAAGATAATTGGGTAGAAAAACAAGTAAGAGTTGAAGCAATTAATACTGCTGGTAGTTGGCTTTATAGAGTTTATGATATTTATAAAAAATCTCACGGAATGGCTTCAAGTCCAAATGAATTTGAATTTGGGGAAGCAAAAGAACCTGATACTAATTTAAAAGAAGTTTTTAAAAAATTAGATTAATCTTTTTAGTTGGATTATTCTTTGGTATACCTTTGCTGTTATTTTACAATCATCTATTGCACAGTGAGCTTTTGAACAGTCAATATTAAAATGATTCGCAATTGTTGAGAGTTTAGAATTCAATAAAGGATTTATTATTTTTCTTTTTTTTAAATCATCCCATAAATACCTTGTGTCTTCTTTTTCATAAAAAAAAGGATATTCCACTTGTTCATTTTCAAATAAATTATTTAAAAAGTTTATATCAAAACTAACATTATGTCCTAAGACTTTTGTTGAACTTAAGTTTTCTTTTTTGATAAAACTATTTATTACTTTACATGCATTTTTTGTAGTATATGCTTTTTTTTCATGTTCTTTTAGATTAATTTTATTGACTTGCATTGCTCTTTTACTAATATTATATTCATCATGTTTTACTAAAATATGTTTTTCATTTAATATTTTTAAGGAATTTAAATTAGATTCAATATGCAATAGTCCTATGCTTAAAACTTGATTTGTTAAAGGACTTAATCCTGTTGTTTCTGTATCAATAACAAGTCTTTCCATTTTATTCATCAATATAAGAGAATTCTAAATAATCTGAATTGTATGTTGGTGGTTCTTCTACTCTAGCAATTTTTAATTTAGTTTTATTATAAACTTTTTTTACATCTTGCATTTTAATTATAATTCTCTTTTTTTTCTTATCTAAAAAATAATTTTTTGTTATATTCTTTATTTTATCTTCTAATCCATTTAATTTTTTATAATATGTACAAAAATAGATTACAGTACCTTCATTTGTTTTATGTCCATATGGTAATATATTATGCTTTTTTAATCTATTCTTATATTGGTGGGCATCTTTTGTTTTAGCAGTACATAAATGAATATTTAATTTTGATTTTTTTAGTTTTTTAATAATCCAAATACCTGCTTTTTTTGATTTTGAAATTGTATAAGTGTCTTTATTTAATTTGTATTTTTTTGTAATAATATTAAAATTAGTTTCAGAAATCTCAAATTCATTTAAATTTACAAAGGAAATATAATTTTCTAAATCTTGAATATAATTTAAAATTATTTTTTTTTGTTTAGGGATCAAAGGTAATTCTAATCCTACTCTTTTTTTTGTTAATATCTTAGAAATTTCTTTTATTTTTTGTTTTTCTTGTTCTTGATTTTCTGAATTAATTAAAAATGAAGGATGAAACCTAAATTCATCAATACATTTTGATAAATTTTTTATCTTTTGGAGAGTTACTAAATTTAATGGTAAATAAATATGTATATGGAATTCTTTTCCAAATTCTTGTTTTAATGCTTTTGCATAACTCAATGTCTTTTTATATTCGACTAATGGATCTCCTCCAGTTATTCCTGCACCTTTTGCATTATTTTCTTTTGCTTCTAAAAGAATATCTTTTATATTTTTACAAGGTCTTTCATTTGCATATGTTTTTGTTTCTTTTTTTCTATTTTCACTTAAAGAACAATACCAACAAGCTCTGGAACATTTTCCGGTGATAAATAAAACTAGTTTTTCTCCTTTTAGACAATATTTACATCCTAAAGGTAGATTATTCTTAAGATATGAATCATATTTTGTTTTTTTCATTTTTATTATAAATCTATTTGAGTTTTAAATTCCCCAGGTTTCTTGTGTTTTTCTTTTTACTTGAGCAATCTTCTGAAGTACTTGTTTTTCGTCGTTTGTTAATAAATCTTTATTTTGTTTAAATTCTCTAAATTGTGTTTCGCTTAAATTTGTATATAATTTTTCTCCAATTTTTAATTGTCTTTCAAAATTTACTCCGGGCATTGAAACTGCAACTTCTTGATTAATTGTTGCTTCTTGAACAGATTTTTTTTCATATTGTATTTCTTTAATATGTCCTATTTTTTCGTTTTCTGAATTAATAAAATTTAAATCTTTTTTTAGGTTTCCTCCTTCAACCTTTACACCAAAAACTGCAGGGTTTGAATTTCTGAATACAAAATCTAAAATAGTAAACTCACAAATTGTTGGTAATACTGAAAGCTTTCTTCTTTCTATTTCTTTTTGTTTATTCAATTTCCATTCTTGAAAATCATCTATTAATTTGTAAACAACTTCATTTGTTAAAATTTTTATTTTTTTAATTTCTTCTAAATCTTCAATGTCTTCACTTAACCCAATATTAAATCCAATAATTGCTTTGTCTTCTTCAGGTAATGAATTAGCAAAATAAATATCTTTTTTAGTGATTGATCCAATTCCTGCCTTTATAATTTTAATATTTTTTTCTTTTAATAAAACAATTAATGCTTCTAAACTACCAAGCGAGTCTGCTTTAATTAAAACACCTGTAGAATTGTTTTCAATCTCATGTGAAACTTCTTTCTTAAATTGTTTTTCAATTTCTTCTAAATTGTTATTTATTATTTGAAATGGCATGCCTGGTAATATATCTTCTTTTGTTGTTAATTGTAATTTTATTCCTGATGCTGCTTTTATTTTATTTACTGTTTGATAACCTCTATTTAATGGAAGTGCTTCTTGGATGTTTCTTATTTTTGAAGTAATTGTTCTGTCAAATGAAGCAATAG
>JAEWUG010000039.1 GCA_023397215.1 Nanobdellota archaeon
TGATATCTTACTTTTATTATGTGATGGTAAGTTTCATGCTTTGAATAATTCTATTCAATTAAAAAAAGAAATTTATGTTTTTAATGGTTTAAAATTAGATAAAATAGAAAAAAACGAATTAGAAATTTATTTTAAAAAAATAAAAGGGAAACAAATGAAATATCTTAATTCAAAAAATATTGGAATTTTAGTTTCAAATAAAAAAGGTCAAAGAAGTTACGGTGCTTTTAAAATAAGAGAAAGAATAGAAAAATCTGGAAAAAAAGTTTATGTTTTTTTTGGAGATTCTTTATCTATTAATGAATTTGATAATTTTCCAGATATTGATATTTGGGTAAATACTGCTTGTTTTGGTTTAGCTATGGATAATAATAAGATTGTGAATTTAAGTGATATTTTAGAATTTCTAAATTAAACTTTTGCAATTGAAAAAACTGTTTTAATTACAACTATTATTGTTGCTGGAATAAATAATACTAATAAAGCTGATGAAATATTTTTTAATGTTGCTAGAACAGGGCTTAGATTTGACATAAAAATTAAAGTATTATTTCCTAAACCTCCTACAATGATTAAAGAAACACTTGCAAATAAGAATGTTTTAGTATCTTTATCACCTGTATTTAAAAATCCTACAATTAAACCTAAAATAACTAATGTTGTATAAATAATAGTGTACATTCCAGATAATGCTTTGTCAAATAATCCTAAAATAACTGCTAAAATCACACCTGCTAAAAAAGCATAAGCACCTATTAAATTTTCACGTGATTTTACCATTATATATTATTGATTTTATTATATATAAACTTTATTCAAAAAAAGATAAATTAAATTTATTTTAATATACAAATATTTATAAAGTCTTAATTCTAAAGTTACAACATGATGAAAAAAGCAATAATGTTTTTATTTAGCTTAGTATTTTTGTTTAGTTTAGTAAGTAGTCAAATTAATGTTAGTGAAATTAGTGGTTTTCCATTATCTAATGAAAGAAGCGGTTCTTTTGAAATTAATATTTCTACAAATGAAAGCGAGATTATTGGTATTTCTTTAAGTGATGTATTAGATTCAAACAACAATAAAATTACTTTTACTCCAAATGAATCTTCTGTTACATTAGCTAATAATTTTAAGATAATTAAAGTTGATTATAATATGTCTGAAGATTTTGTTTTTGAATATAAGAAAAGTTATTCAAGTGTTTTAACTTTGAATGGTGCTGTAAGTGGTTCTATTACAAAGGATATTAATTTTAGTGTAAATAATAATTATTTTTATTTTAATGATTATACAAATAGAGGACAATTAGAAATTAGTAAAATTTCTTTAGATATTGGTAATGGAATTGGAAGTCCTAGAGATGAAATTTATTTTCCTTTTGATGAATTTGAAATTGATTTTAGAATAGAAAATGATGGTAATTGGGATATTGAAGATATAGAATTTTCTATTTGTTTGTATGATGTAAAAAATGAATATTGTATTTATGATGAAGATGATTTTACTATTAGTAATGATGGTTTTAAGTTAAAAGAAGGAAATAGAGAAGATATTACTCTGTCTATTGTTTTAGATGCTTATGATTTAGAAGTAGGAAGTGAAAATTATGAATTACACTTTTCTGCTGTTGGAGAAATTGATGATAGTGATAGTGCTTATGATGGAGAAGAAACTATTATTTCTGATTATGTAAGTTTTGAAATTGTTAATGGACAAGATTTTGTAATTATAAATGAAATTTCTCCAAGTTATGGTAATAATTTTAAGTGTGGTGAAAAAGTAACTATTAATGCAAATGCTTGGAATATTGGAGATACTGATTTAGATGATGATGAAGTTTTTGTAAAAGTATATAGCAGTGAACTTAATATTGATGAAGTTGTTTCTTTTGATAGAGGCATTGATTATATGGATTATGAACCTTTTTCATTTAATTTTGAAGTACCTTCTGATTTGAAAAGTGGGAGTTATAAAATTCTTTTTGGTGTTTATAATAATGAAAGATTAGATAATAAGTATTTATTTGAGACAGAGGATGTTGAAGCGGTTTATGAATATTACTTAAATGTAGAAGGTTGTTTGGTTTCTGAACCTTATATTCAAGCATCTCTTCTTGAAGATAAAGTATTAAACAATGAAGAATTTTCAATTAATCTTAAGATTATGAACATGGGTGATATTGATGAAACTTATAGAATTAGTTATGAAGGTTATGAATCTTGGTCTGAAATAATTAGCTCTCCAGAATCTATTTTAAGTGTAAATGCAAATAGTGAAGGAAGTGTTAATTTGAGACTTTTACCAAATAAAGCTGGAACTTATGAGTTTACATTAGTTATTGAATCCAAATTAGGAGATGTTTTTAGACAACCTATTTCAATTACAGTTTATGAAAAGAATATTTTTAGTTTCTTTGAAGAATTAGAATTAATTCACTTAATATTATTAATATTAGTTATTTTAATTGTTTTAGTTTTTATTCTGATTATTGTTGCTAATAAAAAGAAAAAGAAAAAAGTAGTTAATTATTAACTAAAGTTTTATTAAGTTGATTTTTTTAAAATTTAAATGAAGAAAAAAGAAAAAGATTTTTATTTTATTTTTTTAAGATATATTATTATACTATTATTTGGAATTGGAAATTTGTTTGTTTTTTATTTTATTTTAACTCCTGTTACAACTTATTCTGTTTATGGTATTTTAAGTTTATATCATGAAGTTGAATTAGGAAAAAGTGGAATTCTCTTTTTAGAAAGTTTTAATGTTGGTTTAATTGATTCTTGTATTGCTGGTGGTGCTTTTTATTTATTATTTATATTAATTATGTCTACAGGCAACTTGAATCTTAAAAGAAGATTAACTATTTTATTTTATTCATTTTTGATATTTTTATTTTTGAATGTTCTTAGAATTTTGGTATTAATTGAATTATATGGGACTAATATTTTTATCTTTGCTCATTGGTTTTTATGGAATGTTATGTCTACTTTATTTGTTGTTGGTATTTGGTTTTTTATGGTTAAAATTTATAAAATTAAATCTTATCCTTTTTTGACTGATTTTTATAATTTTTTGAATTTTGTAAGATACAATAACAATTTAGAAAAGAAAAGTCTAAAAAAAGTTAAGAATATTGTAAGAAAAAAATAATACGATTAAAGCAGCCATTAAAATTCCTGCAGAAATTGCTATTATACTCTTTTTTTTGTCTAACTTTAACATCCATGAAGCAAATGTTGCTGTCCATGCACCTGTTGTTGGTAATGGAATTGAAACAAAGATAAATAAAGCAATAAAACCTATTTTTTGAAACTTAATATCTAATTTATTTACTCTTTTTTGTAATCTTTTTAATGGGATATTAATTATTTTGTTATAATTTTTGAATTTTAATAAGTGTATGTGAATTTTATCTAAAAAAAGATAAATTATTGGTATAATTAGAATATTTAATAAAACTGTGATTAAGAAAAAAGGAAATATTGGTAGATTATTTTTCAGAGTATAATTAATGATTATAGGTAAGCCAAGTCTTATTTCTGTAAAAGGCATTATAGTCAATAAAAAACCTAATATTAATTGGTTGTCCATTCTATTTTTTGAAAGTTTAATGCTTTTATTATTTCAAGAATAAACTTTTCAGAAGCTAGTATGTTTTGTTCACAAGAGTCTATTTCAATTAAATAACAATTTTCAGATAGTTTTGATATTTTTGTTTGATTTGTTAAATCTAATTGAATAATTGTAGTTTTTGTTGGAATATTTTCACAAGTAGAATAACTAATATTTAATTCATCTGCGAATTCTTTGTTTGATGTCGCACCTGTCACATTTTTTATAAAAGGAAGAGCTTGTGTAATTTGACCTAAACCTGTTGAAACAATTATTTGGTTTGAACAATTTAATATTTCTTTGGATTGTGTTACAACTATTTTTTCTTTAAATGTTAATTTTTCTATTTCACTTGTTATATTATTTTTCTTAGGGTTGTTTCTTAAATAAACATTATGAATTCCATAATCTTTACCTTGATATATTTTAGGAAATCTTGTATGATAAATTGTTAAATCTCCATATTGTTCTTTTTGCCAGTTTACTCCAAGATAATCAAAAGATTTTTGAGATTGAATATAAAAATAAGGTATTAATACTGCTAAGAAAAGAATTGTAATTGAGACTAATACACCTATTAATTGTTTTGTTTCTTTTTGAACTGCTTTATCTGTTTTCTTTTTTTCTTTTTTCATATTATTCAATATTAAATAAACTATATACAAATTTATTTGCTGCTTTTGAGATATCTCCTTCTAGAAAAATACAATTTTGATCTTGGGTTATTTGTGTTTTTTCTGATGAAGAATTTATTATAATAATGTTATCTGTTGAACAATTTTTTAATGGTGTTATTTCACTACATTCTTCTAGATTAATACATGCTTCTTGAAATCTTAATATATGATTTTGTAAATTAGATGTTAAAATATATGAAATATCTTGTGGACTTACAATATATAAAGGTTTATTTTCTAGGTTTTGTATTGTTATTGTTGTGTTTATTGAAATCTCTTTTAATTGATCAGGTAAATAATTAAAGATATAATTATTGTTATTAATTTGTGTGTACCATAAATCATTTTGTTGAATAAAATTTAAATTTTTATAATTATATGCTTGTTGTTTTTCTCCTGTTGACGAAAAAAAAGCATATCCTATTGTTGAAAAACCTAATAATGTAATTAATAAAATACTTAGAATTGTTTGTTTTTTCTTTTGTTCTTTTTCTAATTGTTGTTTTGTTTTTATTTTTCTCATTCTTTTAATTAATTTAAACAATTTATAATCTTTTTGTATAAACTTCTTATTTAGAATTATTTTTATGCTTGTTCATAAGTTAATGTTACTGTTGTATCAAGTGCTCCTGGTGGTGCATCTCTTGGAATTCTTAATAAAACATCCATATTAATAGTATCATTGTCTGGATTTGAACTAAATGAAGAACAAACTGGTGTTGCAAT
>JAEWUG010000016.1 GCA_023397215.1 Nanobdellota archaeon
CAACTTCAGGGCTTATTTGAATTAATCTTTTTTCAATACCAATCTTAAATGTAAAATTCGCTTTAGAATAATCAGATTCTATTACTGGTAAAAGACTAACATGAGCTGTTCTAACAGTATTAATATTCTTAATATTAATTTTCAAATTATTAATCTCTTTTTCTTCACCTTCATAAACTTCAAATATTGTTATCTTATCCTCTAAATCCTTAAATTCAAAGACAAGAAAATCAGGTTCAATTTCTTTTAATGTTAAAATACCCTTTTCATAATTTTCCTTCCAATTTTCGTTAACAGGACCTTTTGAAACACTATTAATACTAAATACAGTATTTTTATTAGAATTATCAACTGAAATAAAATTTCTAAAAGAAATAAAGTAATTATTATTATTTAATTTAAATGAATTTTCAGCTAAAGAATAATCATAATTTAAATAATTATTTTTTAAATCTTGTAAATATTCATAATTTTTAGAGGTAGGATAATTTTTTAAAAATAAATCTATTAATTTTAATTGAATCTGTTTATTTTTATTGGTTAATTTTATCTGTTTAAGTAAAGCTATTTCTCCAAAAAAAGAATTTGCATTATTTTTTTCATTAGGATAACTATTTAATAAAATTTCTAAGTTTTCTTGAGATTTTTTTAAATAATCATTTAACTCTTCTTGATTTTCTTCATTAAAATTTTGTTCTTCTGAATCGATATTAATGCTTAAAGTAAAAGAATTACCAGGACAATTAATTTTAACATCTTTTTTAGTTTCATCTTTCAAGTTTATTTCTTTAACAATACAATTATTATTTGCTATCCTTGAACCTTCTCTAACCCAAAAAGATTCACCATTAATATTTAATAAAACTTCATCTTTTGCAGAAGTGATTTCATTTAATTTTAGTTTAAAACCAGCCTTACAATAATCTCCAGGAAAATAAATAATATTACTTGTATTTCCTTCATCTAATATAACATTAGTATAAACTTTATCTTTATTTTCCAAGATTTCAATATTTGCAGAATCAGACCCTACAGACTTTAGTCTTAAATATCCTCTACCAGACCAAAAATTATATCTATTAAAAACATTATCCCAATTAGAATTATCATTCATATCTAAATAAAAATCAGATTGACCAACACCATAAGTTTTTTGATAATCATATTTAATATTTGCAGTTAAAACACCATTAACCCAATCTTCCATTTTTGATTCATTTGGTTGTTTTTTTAATAAAATTACAACATAACCAATATTTTTAGAAATTGAATCATCTGCTAAACTATTATAATTTTTTATTGCAGCTCTTGTCGGGTGAAAACTTATTCCTGCAACTTCTTCAGGATAATCCCCCTGAAAAGAAATAGAAGAGATACTTGCAGATTCAATTAAAGGATTTAATTTAATTGCTTCTAATTGACAAAAAACAGGAGTATTTTGACTAGATAATAAATCACTTCTTACAACACTTGGTTGACAACCATTTGGTGGAATCATAATCAAAAAATCAGAATTTTCTCCAGAATTACAATTTCCAGAATCAAGTACACCATTATAAAGGTCATCATAATTAAAATAACTTGTTGAGCCTAATGAAAATGAAATTGAAAATAAAATTAAAGTTAAAAGAAAAAATATTTTTTGTTTGACCATTTTAATTAAAGTTTAAATAAACGGTTGAGTCCTCCACTTTAATATAATTTTCTTGCAATTCATTTAGATTCTTAGGTAAATCAAATAAGGTAGGTACAATATTTAAGTTTTTGGAATTCATCAAAATATCTTCTGTAATGTAATAATTAACTAAACTTCCACCCCCCACAATAGCAGAGTCTATGTTCATTGAAGGAATATTTATATTTTCACATTTTTCTTCTTCATAACCAAAAACACTACCCATGCCACCAACAGGAACATTTACACAAAGTTCTTCATTTACTTCAGGTAAAACCAAAGAACTGTCAGAATAAACAAATATACTAATATTATAGTTATCTTCTACTAATTCTAAACTCTTTATCTCTGGATAAACAATACTAGTTGAATAGTCTTCTCCTTCAAAACTAATTAATGCTTTTTCATTATCTAAATTAGTCATTTCTAAATTAAAATTATATTTTTTCTTTAACCAAATATCTAATATTAAATCTTCATTTGTAGAAATTACTTTTTGAGTTTCTAAATACCCCTCTGAATTAACAAGAAGTAAACCATTAACACATTGTGGAACCTTATCATTAAATGTTGCAAAAGATCCTTCTAATTTTGATTCTCCTAAATAACAATTACTATCTAAACACTTAAAGGTTAAAGAAGACTCTAAAGGATTTAAATTATAATCATAACTATTAACAATTAAATTAGATTTTTTATAATTACAAACATCATAATAATTAGATTCAGATTCAAAAAAACTTTGATTGATACTCTCTCTCACCTGAGTATTTTCAATGATAACATTTATTGGATATTGAAATATAAAATCGTCTTCAATAAATTGAATTAACACTGGAAAAACAAGATCATAATTTAATTTATATGGAACATAACAAAAACCTAACATTTCTAAACCTTCTTGTAATCCCACAGGTTCATTAATTAAATCACCATTAATTTCTAATTTTAAAGGCCAATTAGGATTATAGAATACATTAACTAATTCATCAAAAGAATCTTTACCCAAATCAACAACAAAATATTCTTCTTTTATATCATTTAACTGATAATAGTTTCCTTTCATCTTAATTGAATTAATATTTGCAACAAGACCATTAGTAATATTTTGTTTTATTTCTTCTTCATTAAAGATTAATGGACTACATTGTAATTCAAAACCAACTACAGGAACATAATTCATTAAAACATCATAAGCATATTTTTCCAAAAAAGCAGTTTGCATTTCATAATCATAAATTTCAATTGAAGAAGAGTAAAATTTACCCAATTTAGAAGGAATACTAAATTCATGTGTACTAACTAAAGCACTTTTATCATTAAAATAAAAATTTAAATTATTATTAATATACACTTCTACACTTAAATCATTTATTTTAACATCAACATCTCCTGAATCATTTAAAATATAATTAAAACCTTGAGATTCATAAACACTTAAATCACAAAAATCAAGTCTATCTGAAATAAAAGTTTCTAATTGAATTTCCATATCTTTCTTTGAAGGAATTTGTTTTCTAATTAAATTGTTTCCAGAAACATAAAACCAATAAGGTATTTTTTGACCTAAAAAATCTAATTGGGAAGAAAAAGGCATAAACCTACTACCTTGCTCAAAATTAGGTAATTCAATATATCCTCCTTGCTGACCAATTAAATAAATCCCTTCTTTTGTTGTACCTTTAATACAATCAATATAACTATTATATAAAGGTTTAAATTCAGGATCAATATTTTTATCAAAAAAATTATCTTTAAACATAAAAAAAAGAATAACAGAACTTACAATTAATATACTAATTATAATAAAAAGAGTAACTTGACCATTCTTATCACCTTTTTTTAATAACATATTAATAAAAACAAATAACAAGAATATTTAAATTTAGTCCTTTAGATAACAATTCCATTAAACTTATTAATTAATTAAATCAAAAAGAAATATATGAGGAGATGCCGGAGCGGTCAAACGGGTCAGGCTTAGGACCTGATGGCATTTGCCTACGGGGGTTCAAATCCTCCTCTCCTCATTTTAAATAAAAACATTTATAAAGAAATAACCTTTAAATAAAATATGAAAAAGGGTGAAATGACAATTACAACTATTATCGCAATAGTTCTAGCAGTTGTTATTTTAGTATTCTTAATATATGGTTTCTCAACTGGTTGGGGTAATTTTTGGAGTAGAGTAAATATATTTGGTGGTGGAAAAGCAAATGTTAATGATATTGCCCAAGCATGTTCAATGGCATGTCAAAGTCAGGATACATATGGATTTTGTAATATGAAAAGAGAAGTTACAAAAGAAGATGGTTCTAAGGTAGTACTTTATAAAAATAATACAAGACTTGATGGAGGAATGGTAGAAGAAATAAAACAACAAGATGTATATAATAAATTAAGCAATGAAAATAAAACAAAATATGATTCAATAGATGTAAATTGTAATACTTTAGCAACAAATGAAAATTTAGGATTAACAAATATTTTTGAAGATTGTCCTGGTCTTTGTTAAATATTATTTTTTCAAAACATTTATTAAATTTAATTTCTAATCTTTTTTATGCAATTCAAAAAAGCACAAATAAATTTGATTGTTACACTAATTCTAATTTTAGTTGTATTTGTTGTAGTAATAATAAGTATAACAGGACAATGGAGAACAATAGGACAAAAAATAAATATTTTAGGTTCATATGATCAAAATATAGAAGTAATTCAAAATAAATGCGAATTAGCCTGTCTTCAAAAAGATACTGAAATATATTGTGAAAATATTCAAAAATTAATAATAAATGAAAAAACACAAATAAAAGAAACTTGTGAAACATTATCACATCAATCTTTTGAAGGATTTGAAATAAAAACTTGCCCTAATCTTTGTAATTAAACTAAATATTTATTAAATATAAAACAATTATTATTTTATGAAATCAAATAAAAGAGGAGATTTAGAAATAGATTATCTTATCAAAGGGATTTTATTATTCTTGTTTATAGCAATCATGGCTTTTGCAATTTACATATTACTTAGTGGAAAAGGAACTGAAATGATAAATTCAATTAAAAATATATTTAGGTTTGGATTTTAATGGCACAAGAAGGCGGTGGAATGACTGTAAGTAAATTAGTTGTAATTATTATGGCATTATTATTACTTGTCCTAATTGCTGTAGGAGCATATAATGGTTGGTTAGTTAATGGAATACAAAAAATGGGTTCTCAAATGGATAAAATATTAATTTTTTTTAATCAAAAAGGAGAAACAACAGACGGAGAATTATGTCTAGATAAAATAGATATAACAATTAAAAATAAAATTAAAGGAAGTTTAGAAATCTGCCCAAATCAATGTGAATTAACTCTTAATGAAAAAATAGGCACAAGTTCAAAATTTAAAATAAATACAACAGGAACATACAAATATTTAGAAGCTACAGGGGTAGGAGAATCTAATATAGAGGGAGCTGAAAGTGCATTAAAAGAAGGATGGAATTTAATAGAAATAACAGATCCAGAAGAAATTAAAAAAGAAGTAGAAGCAAGCGAAAACTTTAATATCTTATTAAATACTTTAGAAAACTTTCTAAAAGAAATAAATCCAGAAACAATAGAAGAGTTTGAAAATGTATGTAATTCAAATGAAGAATGTCCAACAGGGTATTATTGTGATGAAAAAACAAATATAAATCCTTCATATTGTCAAAACACTTATTTTAATATAGAAACTTCAGGAGGTCTTTCATCATACTATCCTTTATTATCAAATGACATAGAAAAACCTTTTGAAAAATATCCTTATCATAAAT
>JAEWUG010000043.1 GCA_023397215.1 Nanobdellota archaeon
ATCTTCCATAGTTTCTGTTTTTGTTATGTCAAATTCTTTATGAGAAGGATAATTTGCTTTTGGTAAAATTTTTTTTAATTCTGTACCTAAAATCCCACTTCCACCTGTAATTATTAAATCTTCTTCAATCATTTTAACACAGATTCCTATTTATTAAATCATTATATTCAAATGTTGAAAATTCTTTTTTTGTTGTCCAGTTGGATAATCCTTGAGCATTTTTATCTTTTTCTGAAATAATCATTTTCTCTTTTAAATTATCTAATATTTCTTTTGTTTCTTTTGAGAATGACCAATCTAAATCTTCTGATAATATTGAAATTCCGGTTTCATAATTTGGACTATATTCTCCAGAGCAAAAATATTCTATTATTGTATCTTCTAAATAAATATTTCCATGAGCAAATCCCACTGGAACCCAAATCCACTCCTCAAATTCGTTCTCTTCATTAGAAGATAATTCATAACTTACTATTTTTCCAAATGTTGGAGAATCTTTTCTTATATCTAAAACAACATCTATCATTTTTCCTTTTATTGTTCTAACAAGTTTTCCCATATATGGATTCCATTGAAAATGTAGTCCTCTTACAACATTTTTTTTTGAAAAACTTTGATTTGCTTGACAAATTGTAAAGTTATGAAGTGATTTTAATTCTGATTGATTTTGAAAATCAGTTTTTCTAAATGGTTCTGTAAAATAGCCTCTTTCGTCTTTAAATTTTTCAAATTTAATAACCTTTATTTCAGGTATTTCTAAACTTTTTATTTCGATTATTTTCATATTAAAATAAATGTTTATTTATTTATAACTCTTACTTTTTCTTCCATATTAGTATTCCTAAGTAGATGAATCTGGTGAGTATTGTTGCTAGGCAAACTCCTAGGACTGCTGCGTTTGTTGAGTATGTTAAGCCGATTATTATGAAGAGGTAATTGAAGATTATGTTGAGAATTGTTGAGATTATGAGGGCGTTTGAGACTGTTTTTGTTTGTTTTTGGGAGATGAAGTATGTGTTGTATAAATTTATTAGTGGAAAGGTTAGGAGTAATAAGGAGAACCATTTTAATAATGGGATTGCTGGTGTGTATTGTTCTCCGTAGACTATTTTTATTAGTGGGGATGAGATGATTATTGTGGTTATTAATGCTATTGTTGAGATTAAGATTGTGAATTTTTTTGATTTTGAGAATAGGCTTTCTAATTTTTGTCCTTTGAGTCTTGAGAGTATTGGATGTAATGAGATTGCTAAGAATCCTAATATTGTTGCAGCTGAAGTTATAAGGTCAAAAGATGCTTTGTAATAAGCTATTTGTATTGCTGGTACAAAATATCCTAACATAATTGTGTCTATGTAACCAAAGAATACTCCTGAGAGTGCTGTTATTGTTAAGGGTAATGCAAATTTCTTTAATTCTTTTTTTTCTTTTTGTGTTAATTTTATTGATTTATTTTTTTTAAAAGGATGATTTAATTTTGTTAAAATCATCATAAAAATAAATGCTATTAAATAACATAAGCTGATGATTAAAAATAAATAAAATAAATAAATATCTTGTTTTGTAATTTGTTGTAAAAAGAATAATATTGATAATGGAACTATTGTTATTCTTAATATTTGTAATAATATTTCTTTTGCGAATTGTATTTTAAAATTATTTTTTGATGTGAATATTGTGTTTAAGTGAGAAGTTATTTGAACTAATGGTAAATAAATTGCTCCAGCAACTAATGCTAAATATATTGGTTTATTATAAAAATTTGATAAGTGTCTTGCTAGAATAATTAGTAAAAATGATGTTAATATTAATAAATAAATTTTTAATTTTGTTAGATAATAAAAATAGGATTTTGCTTTTTTTGGTTTTTTGTCAATTGTTTTTGATAAATATGTAATTAATGCTTGGCTTATTCCAAGGTCTGAAAAAATAGCTAAGAATAATATTGTTGAAAGTGCAAGTCCATAAAGTCCGTATAATTCTGGAGCTAATAATCTTGCTAAAACTATTGTGAATATTAATGAGCCTAATTTTGCTGTTAAGTTTGTTGCGAGTTGCCAACTTGAATTTTTTATAGCTGTTTTAGAAGTTGTTGAAAAGTTTTTTTCTTTTATTTTTGTTTTTAGAATTTGTAATTTATTCATATGTTTATCATCTCTTTGTAATTAAATGATGTTTTTTGTTTTTATAACTTTGGTGGTTTTTGGATTTAATTTTCCCACTTTCTTTCAACTAAAGTTGAAATACCCTCCCTATTTTATTTGTGTTGCCTAAATTATAGTAAATCCAAAAACTGGGTGAGTCTAATTTTTTATTTTACTTTTTGGGTCACAAGTTTTATGGATATTCTCTTCGGTTATTTTATATATTTTACTTTTTAGGTCATAAAATATTGCCTTTATTTTACTTTTTGGGTCATAATCTTTTTCAGGTTTTTTGGATTTGATTTTCCCACTTTTTTCAACTTCGTTGAAAGACTCGCCCTATTTTGTTTGAATTTCCTAAGATGACAGTAAATCCAAAAACTTAAAGCGATGATTATTTAGAATAATTTTTTTTGTTTTTGTTTGTTTTTATTGTGTAGATTAATGAGATTTTTATGAGGATGTTTTCTTTTCTGTTGTAAAAGTCTATTATGTCTAGGATTAAGTGAAATAAGAGGCCTATTATTATGTAAATTGTTGTTGGGAAGAATATTAATATTGTTGCTAAGATTATTATGAATTCTATTGAGTGTAAGGGCATTATATTTTTTTTGTATTGTTTTTTTTGTATTTTTGTTAGTTTTTTCCAATTTTCTCTTTTTTGCATTGAATATTTGTAGAATTTTATTGGGTTTATTTTTTTGTTTTTGATGATGTAATTTATGTAATGGTCTAAGTCAGATAATAACCATCCTGAAAACCATATTAAGCTTAAATTTAATAATGATATTTCTGGTTTTATTAAATAAATTATCATGCAAAAAAATGTTGTGAAAAGTATGTGAATTTTTGTTTTCATTTTATTCTTCTAATTGTTTTACAATGTCTGCAAATGCTGGTCTGCTTATAAAAACTCCAACTGATATTCCTATTAATGTTGTGATTGCAAATCCTTTTAATAATCCTGCTGAAGCTGCTCCAATTCCTAAAAATCCTAATGCTCCTGTTAATGGTAATAGTGCAACGAGTGTTGTTGCAAAGGCTGTTGTAATTATGAATAGGGCTTTTTTGATTTGTTCTTTTAGTGATTCTTCTTTTTTTCTTGATTCTTCTACCATTATTATTTCACTGTCTATTCCTGTTCCTACTGCTGCAAGGATTCCTGCAATTGATGGTAAATCAAAATTCCAACTCATTAATGCTGCAATTCCCAAAGTCATTATTATTTCTGATAAAGAAACTATAATAATAGTTAAGGATATTTTTATTTTTCTATATCTTAAAAATATGAATATTGTTATTGCTATTATTGCAAATAGTCCTGCTTTTAAAATTTGTTTTGTGAAATTTTCTGATAAGTTTGGTGAGATTCTATCTATTTTTACTATTTCTAATTCTTGTGGTAAACTCCCTGTTATTAATATTGTTTGAAGTCTTTTCATTTCAGATCTTGTTTTTTCTGCTGCATCTTGTTGGGTTTGTCCTGATTCAGAACCTGTTATTGATATTGTTGTCTCTGCTCTTCCTTTTAGGCTTCCTGCTATTTTTAATGATGAAGTGTTTATTCCATCAATGTAAAAAACTATTTCTTCTGTTAGATAACATCCTTGATTTACGGGGTTACAATTATCTATTGTTGATAGGTCTTTTGTTATTTCTGCAAATTTATCTGCTGCATTTGTGCTTAATGTTATTTGAAATTGAAATTCACAATAAGATTCTTCTTGAGAATCTCTACAATTATATACGATTGCTTGTTCTCCTGTTCTTGCAACATGAGTTATGTCTTGATCTCCTCCAATAAATACTGTCTTGTTTGCAATTTTTGCTTCAAAAAATCCTTGTTCTTCAATTAATGATTCTAATTGTTCTGGTGTTGAACCTGCAATTTCGATTCCTATTAAAATTTCTTGTCTACTTGTTTGTATTTTATAGATTCTTAAGTCTGTTAATCCATAAGC
>JAEWUG010000011.1 GCA_023397215.1 Nanobdellota archaeon
ATAAAATACCTATTGAGATTAATATTAAAATTAATGAATCTTCTAATATTTTCCATTTTCTTTCGTTGTTTTTTAAATCTCCTCTAATAAATGCAAATGAAATTATTCCTCCTGCAAGTGCGACAACAAAATAAGCCATTATTTCAGGAACTCCATGTATAAGATATCTAACAAAACTACTTGGCAAATTTTTTAGACTTCCATTTGCAAACATTCCCATTGCTGCTCCAATTACACTTGCATTCCAAACTAATATGAATATTGCTCCTGCACCAAAGGCTAAAGAAAAAATTAATGTAAAAATCATTACAGATAAATTATTTGAAAAGATTGATAAGAATGCTCCTACTTTTGTTACATGGCCTGTAATATAAGGTGCTGCGCCATAGGTATGTACGCATTGATTAAATTCTCTTGGATTATTTATTGCACAAAATGTTCTTATCTGAAAATTAAAGTTTTGTCCACTAACTTCAGGTAAAACTACATACCAAAATGAGTAAGCAATTACAAAACCTAGAAATAAACAAATTAATGATAAAAGTGCTTTTGAATGTTCTTTTATTAATTTTCCATTTTTATCAATTTCAATATTCTTTTCTTCTTCGTGTTTGTTTAGATAATATACAAAAGGTAAGCATGCTAAAACAGTAAATAATACCATTAATAATCCGGCTCCATCTTGTAAGATATCATCTCCTCCAAAAACATAAGTTACAAATAATAATGCAATGCTTGCATAAAATAAACCTATAAAAAACATCTCCCAGGGTCTTTTTATTGCTCTTCTTGGACTAATTAAAATTTCAATCATTTTATCACCTTTAGTATAAATTAATTTAATAAGTATATAAATTTTGTTAGAATACAAAAGGCTTTTATATTTTAATTTGATTTTTTAAGTATGAAATTAGAAAAAGAGTATGATTCTATTTTGAAAAAGATTAAAACTTTGAAAACTCAAGGAGCTGAGAATGTTGCTAAAAAAGGAATTGAAGCTTTTTTATTAAAACCAACTAAATCTTCTGCAAATAAAATTTTATCTTTGAGAGAAACTGAACCTTTATTACAAAATTCTATAAAAGTATTATTGAATTCTGAGAATATTAAATTAAGTTCAGAAGAAATTTTAAAAGAAATAAAAAAATCTCATGACTTAATAGTTAAAGAGGGTTCTAAATTAATAAAAGAAGATATGAATATTTATTCTCATTGTCATTCTTCAACTGTTATAGATATTTTCAAAGAAGCTAAAAAACAAAAAAAGAATTTTACAGTTTATACTACTGAAGTTGAACCTCATTTACAAGGAAGAAAAACTGCTGTTAATTTATCTAAGGTCGGAATTAAGGTAGTTATTGGTCCTGATTTAGCTGCAGAGCATTTGTTAAAAGGGTGTGATTTGTTTTTATTTGGTGCTGATGCTTATACAAAAGATTTTGTTTATAATAAAATTGGAACTAAAATACTTTGCAATATTGCTGAAAATTATAATATTCCTTGTTATTCTTGTGGAATTGCATTAAAATTTACAGATAAGATTAAAATTGAAAAACGAAGAGGTAAAGAAGTTTGGGATGAAAGAAATAAATTAATTCAAACTGTTTACCCTGCCTTTGATAAAACACCAAATAAATTATTAACTGGGATAATCAGTGAATTTGGTGTTAATAAACCAAAAGACTTTGTAAAATTAGCTTCTAAAAAAATTAAGAATTTGAATTAATTTAATTTATTTAAATAATTTATTTCTTCTTCATCTAGTTTTAATTCTTTTCTTATTTTTTCATTCTGTAAAATTGTTTTTATTAATAAAAAATCTCTCATTGCTCTTTTAATAGAGATATGTGTATGTTTGGCATATTTAATACATATTGATTTTTTTTTCATTGTTCTTTGGTTATTTAACCAAATTTTTAGTATTCTCGATGGTTTTTTATAACTTGTAAAGCCTGTTTTATTGTAATCTTTTGATGCTGCTATTCCCCCACTTAATAAGAAATATTCGTAAATTAAAAATCTCCAATATTGTTTTCTATAAATTCTTCCTCTGAATACATCTGCTTGGCTTAATGCATCATATGCTTTTACTAATTCTTCACCTTTATATTCTAATGGAATATTTTCGTCCATCCAAAGAAATAATTCATCTATTGACATATCTACTTCATCAAATACTTTGATCATTGATTCATCTATATTTGAATTTTTGAAAATATGTTGTAATGCTGTAAAAATACTTTCTTCTTTATTTCTCTCATTTATTTCTCTAGGATTTATTATAGATGTTTCATTTAGTTGACTAATTATTTGTAAATCATTTATTGCTGCTCTTAAGTCTCCTTTTGATTTTACTGAGATGGAGGTTAAAATATCTGCTGAGACATTTAAATTTTCTTTATTAGATATTTCTCTTAAAACTCCTAAAATAATTTTATAATCAATATCTTTTAATTGAATCATTTCTGATTTTGTTCTAAGCGGATTGAATTTTTTATCCCAAATATTATTTGCTGTTATTAATATTGGAAAACAACTTTTTTCAATTAGGCCTAATAATTCTGTTAATCCACCTTTATCTTTAGTTGTACTTATTCCATCTACTTCATCAATTAAGATTATTTTACTTTTTTTAAATAAACTTTTTTGTTGAACAGAATTACCTATTATTTCTGCAATCTTTTTTTTATCTCTTAAATCACTTGCATTTAATTCTAATAGTTCACTATCTGTTTCATTTGATGTTGCATATACTAAACTTGTTTTTCCAATTCCACAAGGACCATGTAAAATTAAAGACTTTTTTTTTGGGAAATTTTTTAAGAAGTCTTTTGTTTTTTGTATTGCTATGTCTTGGCCTTTAATATCATTAAAAAATCGAGCTCTATACTTTTCTGTCCAAGGCAGGTTTTCTTTCATTTAAATCTCTCCTTTATATGTCTCGCTTTTGATTTCTTCAATTTTTCCGTTAACTAATATTTTTCCTTCACCTGCTAAAACAAAACTTGCAATTAAAGATTCTAGTTGAATAAATTCGTCACTTCCTTCTACTAATCTAAACTCTATTTCTCCTATCTTTTCTGTTAATCTTACTTTTAGAGAATTATCAATTTTTAAATTCCAAATTTCTTTTTGAATTGCTTTTATTATATCTTGTCCAGAGATACTTTCTTTTAACATAATTTCTAATAATTTTTCTTTACTATTTGGAAAATCCCCGCTTAAGGCATAATCTAAAACTATTTTTATATCGCTTGGTTTTGCTTTTGAAACAATCGTATTTACTAAATCTGGAGTAATATTTGGACTAATTGAAGCTGTTGCTTGAAGTAAATTTATAACTCTCCTACAATCTCCTTCACTTGCTTCATATAATGCATCAAAAGCACTTGAATTAATAATTAATCCTTCTCTTTCTGAAATTAAATCAACCCTTTTTTTAATGTCTTTTTTTTCTAATAATTGAAATCTAAATACAACTGTTCTTGATTGTATTGGATCTAATATTTTACTAGAATAATTACATGAAAGAATAAATCTACAAGTTGAAGTGTAGTTTTCCATTGTTCTCCTTAATGCTTGCTGAGCTTCTCTTGTTAATGCATCTGCTTCGTCTAAAAATATAACTTTAAAGGGTACATTTCCTATTGCTCTTGTTCTTGCAAAATCTTTTACTTTTTGTCTTACTACATCAATTCCTCGTTCATCACTAGCATTTAGTTCTAAATAATTTTCTCTCCAGGATTCTCCAAAAAGTTCTTTTACTATAATTAATGCTAATGTACTTTTACCTGTTCCAGCAGGGCCTGCTAATAGTAAATGAGGTATATTATTTGATTGAACAAGAGCTTTTACTCTTTTTACAATTTCTTCTTGACCTACTACTTCTTCAAATTTTTTAGGTCTATATTTTTCAGTCCACACCTCAGAATCATAGTATTCCATCCTAATTTTAATTAAAAGAATTTCCTTTATAAGTATTTATATTTCTGAGTTAATTTAGTGATTTTACCTGAAATATTTCTTTTTATAATTTTAGTTTTAATTACCAATAAGTTTATAAAATAAGTTTTTTTTTGATTAGTACCAATGATTAGCCTATTGGTTAGGAGGACTTGATTTTTAGGTTCTCTAAATTAAACTAAATTAAAAAAATAAAGAAAAATGGTAGATATTTATGAGATTGTTGAAAAAGCAAATAAGACTGGAAAGATAGACAGAGGTATTAATGAAGTTACAAAAGCTATTGAAAGAAATGTTGCTCAATTAGTTGTTGTAGCAAAAGATGTTGATCCTAAAGAATTAACTATGCATTTACCTTTACTTTGTAAAGAAAGAAATGTTAAATTAGTTGAAGTTGATTCTAAGGAAAAATTAGGTATTTCTTCAGGGATTAATAGAGCTACAATTGCTGTTGCAGTTATTGATGCTGGTGAAGCAAAAATTAATACTCTTTAAATGAAGAAAATTAAATTTATTATTTAAAAAATGGCAAAAGTACAACAAAAACAAACAAAACAACAACAAAAGTCACAAGGTGGTTCTAAAGGTAGTGATAAACTTTCAGATAGTGAGCCTGTTCCTGCTATTGTTGAAGCATGTTTAACTAGAACTGGTACAAGAGGAGAAATTACTCAAGTAAAGGTAAGAATTCTTCAAGGTAAAAATAAAGGTAAAAGTATGCGAAGAAATGTTAGAGGACCTGTAAAAAAAAGAGATATATTATTATTAAGAGAAACTGAAATTGAAGCTAGAAGAACTACTAAGAGAATTAAAAAAGGAGCTAATAGTTAAAATGCCTGTGTGTTGGTTTTGTAAAAAAAATTATGAATTTCCAAAGGGAATTAGTGTAGTTGGAAAAGATGGTAATGTTAAATTTTATTGTTCTAGTAAATGTAGAAAAAATTCTGAAATGGGAAGAAATAACAGAAAAGTTAATTGGGTTAGAAAAAGTGATCAAATGAAAGAGATTAAGGCAAAACTTAATTCTCAAAAAAAGAAGTAGATTTTTAGATAATATTAAATAAGGTTATTAATTTTAATTTTTATGGATATAGATAGTGATAAACAATTAGAGCATATTTCTTTAATGAAAAAAAGATTTCCTGCTAAAGAAGAATTTATTAAGAGAATTGAAGAACTTTTAGGCAAAGAAGAAGCAGAAATTTTCTTTAAGATTTGTTATACTGATACTCCTAATTCTATTAGATGTAATACATTAAAAATTGATTGTGGAAATTTAAGAAAAAGATTAGAAAATTATGGTTGGAAAATTAATCAACCTTTTGATAAATACCCCGAAATTATGATTGTTGAAAATACAACACCTGGTGAGATTGGTAAAAGTAAAGAACATTTATTAGGGTATTTTTATGTTCAAGAAATTAGTTCTATGTTGCCTATTTTAGTTTTAGATCCTAAACCAAATGAAAGTTTATTAGATTTATGTGCTAGTCCTGGTAGTAAAACAACACAAGCAGCGAGTTTAATGGAAAACAAAGGTGTAATTATTGCAAATGAAGTTAATTTAGGAAGAGTGGGAATATTAAATAGTAATCTTGAAAGGTGTGGTGTTACAAATACAATTGTTACAAGAAAAGAAGGTGTAAGCTTTTGTAATATTCTGTTAAAAAAAACGAATTTCAAATTTGATAAAATTCTTGTTGATGCTCCTTGTACTGGTGAAGGAACTTTAAGAAAAAGTCCCAAAACTTTTCTTATTTGGAATTTGAATATGATTAAAAAAATATCTAGTATTCAAAAAAGACTTGCAAGTAATGCATTAAAATTATTAAAAGTTGGAGGAATAATGGTTTATTCTACTTGTACTTTAGCTCCTGAAGAAAATGAATTTATTATAGATTATTTGATTAAAAATTTTGATATTGAAATTCAGAAAATTAATTTACCTTTAAAATTTAGAGAAGGAGTTAATTGTTTTAATGGTGTTTGTTTATCTGAAAATGTTAAAAATTGTTTGAGACTTTATCCTCAAGATAATGATACTGATGGATTTTTTGTTACTAAAATTAAAAAATTAAGTGAAAGAGGTTGTGAATAATGAGAATTGAATTTTTAGATAAAGCAAAAAAGAAAAAAGTTTTAGAATATTTGAATTATTTAGGTTTGAATGAAATTGATGGTTTATTTCTTAAATCTGGTAAAGAGAGAATTAGAGTTTATACTGGAGATTTTAATAAAGATGATATTTTAGTGTTTTATAATCTTCTTCCAATAGAATCTGTAGGGCTTTATTTTGCTAAGGAAATCTTGGATAAAAGTAATGGGCAAAGAGAAATTCGTTTGAGTCTTGATGGGAGTCATTTATTAAAAGATCAAATTAAAAATAATATTATTAGTTTAGACAGTGAGCAGGAAAAGAAGTGGTTTTTTGGAGAAGATATTGATTTGAATGAAGAACAAATAGAACTTGTTAAAGATTTTAAAGAGAGGTTTGTTGTTATTCAATCTAAAGATAGTTTTGATTTTATTGGAACAGGAAAATTAAGTGTTTGTGGGACTAAGGTTTATAGTTTCTTGCCTAAAGAAAGAAGAAGAAAAGTTGCTGTTATTGGAAATTAATCTTTTGTTTTTTTGTGGTTTTTGGATTTAATTTTCCCACTTGTTTTCAACTTCGTTGAAATACCCACCCTATCTTATTTGCATTGCCTAAAATATTATAAATCCAAAAACCTAATTTTATTTTTCTTAATTATTTATCAACTTTTCCTTTTGTTGAAATATTTACCTACTTTATTTGTGTTGCTTAAAATATAATAAATCCAAAAACTTGGAGTTGGAATTTTGTTGAATAAAATTTATTTGTTTGTGGAGACTAACTTTATTTTATTTGGAATTTTAATATTAGGTTTGCTTTTTGTTTTATGGCTAAATTTATATAGTCTTGGATTTTATTGTTTTTTATGGGAATTGTTGAATTAATGGTTGCATATCCAAAGATTTCTTTGGTTGTTATTGGGGTTGTTGTTACTTTTTTTTCTACTTTGTCTATGAAGTTTTTTACTAATCAGAGTCATTTGAAGAGTTTAAAGGATAAGCAAAAAGATTTACAAAAACAATTGAGGGAATGTCAAAAGAATAATGATTTTTGTAAGATGCAAGAATTAAATAAGGAGGTTATGGATGTTAGTATGAGTTTAATGAAGGCTTCTTTTAGTGTTAAACAAATGCTTGTTACTATGGTTCCTTTTCTTATTTTATTTAATTGGTTGAGAAAAATTTATATTCCTATTTTGGGTAATTGGTGGATTGCTTGGTATTTGATTTCGTCTATGGTTTCTAGTTCTTTTTATAGAAAGTTATTGAAGATGGCTTAGATTAAGAATAATGTTGCTATTAAGATAAATAATATTTCTATTGAATAAATAAAGTAAACTACATCTTTTTCTCTTATATTTTTTTTGAATTTGCTTAGTATTAATATTGATAAATGTGTTAGGCTGTAAATTTTTGGATAAGGTAATTCTAAATATCCTTTTTTGTTTACTTTGCCGAATGATTGTTTTTTTAGTTTTCCTCTTAATTTTAATAATACTTCTGCAAAATAAGGAATGTAAATTATTAGTAGGAATTTTTCAAAGTTTCCAAGGACTGCAATTGAAACTAATAATGCTCCAATGCTATAAGTTAGTATATCTCCGGGGAATACTTTTGCTGGACACCAATTGAAAATTAAAAATCCAATAAGTGCTGAGACCATACAAAGTCCTATTATGCTTAACCAAAATGAACCTGTGAAATAAGCTACAAAACTTAAGAAGCTTAGCATTAATATTCCCATTCCTGCTTCTAGTCCATTAAATCCTGCTAAAAAATTAAATGTTGTTGATACAAATCCTATTGCTAATGGTAATACTATAAAAGGGTAGATTAATCCTAAATAAACTGGCCCAATAAAAGGTAATGTTATTGTTTTTATTCCAGCATTTATTATGATTAAAGGAATTGATGCAAAGATAGCCATGAATATTCTGAATTTGATTGATAAACCTCCTTTTTTCCATCCTAATAAATCATCAACTAATCCAATTACACAAAATAATAATATTACTCCAATTAATGCAAAGATTTGTGTTTCATATGAACTTCTTCCTGTGATAAAACTTTTTAAGAATAAATAAGTGAATATTCCTAAAATAAAACCTAATATTACAATTACTCCTCCACTTGAAGCAACATTTTTTGGATGATTTTTTTTATTCATATCTTCCCAGAGCATTTGTGTTTGTTTGCATTTTTTAATCCAAATTGGTAAAAAAATTAAGATAGATAAAAAACTTACTAATATTGATAGTAGTAGGATATAATCCATATTTTATTTAATTATAATTAGTTTAAAAAGTTACTTTTTATTTTTTTCAATAACTTTATAAAACTTAAATGAAATATTTATGATATGGGATTGAGGGAAATACTTCAAAATTTGCCAGAGGTTATGGCTCCTACTGAAAAGAA
>JAEWUG010000004.1 GCA_023397215.1 Nanobdellota archaeon
TTTCAATGATTTTTTTTATCCTATTTTTTATCCTATTATTAATTTCATTTTATATTCATAAAAAAGATTTTTTTAAAATTATATTTAAAGATTCTAGAATTCTAAGAATTTTATATTATTTTTTAATTTTAATATTTGGTACAGCAATTGGTTATCAAAATTATGATCTCTTAAAATATAGCATCCCAGATTATTTAATTTTAAAAATAATTATTTCTTTTTTAAGTATTTTATTTGCAGCATTCTTTTCAATTATTACTAATAATTTTATAGATTATAATATTGATAAAATTTCAAATAATAATCGCCCTTTATTTAATAATAATTTATCTAAAAGAGATTATTTCTTTTTTGGTTTAATATCTTTAGTCTTATCCTTAATCTCTTCTTCTTTATTAGGTTATTTTGGATTCTTTTGTATTTTCTTATTAATTGGTAGTTATTTTATTTATTCAATGCCACCAATTAGATTTAAGAGAATTCCAATATTCTCTAAATTAATAATATCTTTCAATTCTTTATTATTAGCATTATTAGGCTTTTCTTTCTTTTTAGAATCTTCTGATGTAATACATTTAACATCTTTTCCAACAGAGTATATTATTTTCTTTTTATTATTTACATTAGCTGCAAATTTTATTGATATTAAGGATTATAAAGGAGATAAAAAAGAAGGAATAAAAACATTACCTGTTTTATTAGGTCTAGAAGTATCAAAAAAATTAATTGCTTTTTTCTTTATATTACCTTATTTATTTATTGGATTATTAAATAAAGATTTAATGATAATTTGTATTTTATTTTTACTAGTAAATGTATTATTAATTATAGATAAGAATTATAATGAAAGGGGAATATTAATTAATATTTTATTTAGTATTATAATTTATATTTTAAGTTTATTAATTTATATCCCAAAATAAAGATTTATAATCAACTTAAAATTAAAAGAATATATGAAAAGAATAATAATAATCAATTTAATTTTTATTCTATTTTTGATTATTTTTCTCTTTTTTAATTTAGAAAAAAAAGAGAATCCAAACAAATTAGAATTAAAAGAAAAAATTGATTCTATTCTTAAAGAAGGTATTGACTTTTTATATAATTCACAATTAGAAGATGGCGAATTTAAGAGCTATTATTGTTTTGATAAACAGTTAAATAATTGTTATTTTGATAGTTCGCCTTTTGTTACTACATTTATTTTATATTCTATCAAAGATATTTCAAACTCTAAGATATCTGAAATAAATAAAATAGCATTAAAATTTTTATTAGAAGAACAAAAAGATGGTTTATGGAGTTATTGGACTAGTAAAAATAATAAAACTCTTGTTTCAGATTTAGATGATACTTCTTGTACTTCTTTTATTTTAAGATATTATAATCAGTCTTTTTATGAAAATATAGAAATTATAAACCAAAATAAAGATGAGAATAATTTATATTATACTTGGATTAATCCTTCTTTTGAAAATGATATAGATTGTGTGGTTAATGTTAATATTTTATTATATTTACAAAATAATGATCCCATTATTTGTGATTATTTAAACAATGCAATTATAAATAATAAAAATTGTTCAATTTATTATCCAAGTAAATTTTCTTTTTATTATATGATTTCAAGAGCATATAACAATAATATTATTTGTTTTGAAGATAGTAAAGAAAAGATAATTAAAGAAATTATTAATTCTCAAAGAAAAGATGGTTCTGTTGGGGATTTATTAGAGACTAGTTTAGCATTAAATACTTTAATTAATTTTAATTATAAAGGTTATGAAATTGATAAAATAGTTGACTATTTAATTCTAAATTTTGAAAGAGTATTTAGTTCTAAAAATTTATTTTATTCATATGAAAAAAATTCTGCATATTTTTATTCTAATGATTTAACATTATCAGTTTATTTAGAAGGATTGAATAAATACTATAAAATTTATTTAAATTAATAATTACAAATACATAATCTATAATAGTTACCTGCACTAGACCCGCAAGATTGAGCTGGTACACTATAACCTGGAGCAGCACCTCTGTATCTGCACCAATTATCTGTCCAACCATTTCCCCAAGTATCTGTTCCTGTATTATAATATCTATGAGGAGAAACTGTTGAACTTTCATAACTACATCCAAGTCCACCAAAATGAGCTTTACAGGCTGCACAACCATTGTCATTCCAATTTGTTGCAATACAACCCCCATAACTTCCACAAACAGTAGTACATGATTGTCCAGAACCTCCTGCTCTCCAACAAGCATTTCCTCCTTGACTTGCACATCCGCTACATCCATCTGAAAGCATTGCTCCTCCACAAGTTCTACAAACCCCATCATAACATCTTTTATTAGAACCAGAACAATCATAAATATCATAAGGGTTCCAATTCGTTGTTCCAACAATTGAACAAGTTAATGTAGTTATTTCAATTGTACTTGGGTGATAATTAAAAAATGCAGTCCACTCTGCTTGTGTTTTTAATGGAAGAAATAAATCATTTAATCCTGCAGAGCTATAAAAAATTCTCAAATCTGTTGAATACTTTTGAAGTCTATATTCATTTCCTGGTTGTAATC
>JAEWUG010000023.1 GCA_023397215.1 Nanobdellota archaeon
CTCTTAAAACTGCACTTACTTCTTTTAATTTTTCTTCTGTTTTTTCAAGTTCTCTTAATGACTTTTCTTTTCTAGTTTCATAAATAGAAATTCCTGCAACTTCTTCAATAATTCTTCTTCTATCCTCTGAAGACATTTTGATCATTGAAGCAATTTCTCCTTGTAAAACAATATTAAAACCATTTGGATCAATTCCAGCATATGACAGTAATTCTAATAATTCTTGTCTTGTTTTAGTTTGATTATTTATTTTATAAATAGATTGTCCATTTGTTCTTACAATTCTTTTAATTGTTATCTCTTGCTCAGGTAAACTAAAACTTTTGTCAGAGTTATCAAATACTAATTCTACACTTGCTTCACTTGCTCCTCTATATATTTTATTCCCACTAAATAATAAATTCGCAGCTTTTGTAGCTCTTATTGATTTTATAGATAATCTCCCTAATACAAAACATAATGCATCTGTAATATTACTTTTACCACTCCCATTTGGACCAACAATAACATTCATAGAATTCTCAAGAGGTATTTCTGTTTTTCGAGCAAAACTCTTAAAGCCTTGTATCACAATCTTTTTAATATGAGTCATATTTTTTTTAAGTAACCGAGGTTTTTAAGGGTTATTAGAATTTAAATCACAAGTAAAATAATTTTCTCTGATCCATTTTATCCTGGATATTTTTATAAGTTTTCCAGGATTTTCTAATTAAGTTATTATATTTCTCTTCTCCAAATGTTTTTATTAAAAATTCTTTTGTTACGGGGTCAGCAGGATATCCACTCCCAAAATTAATGTTTAATTCGGCTTTTAATCTTTTTAGTTCATCTTCTCTTGTTTCTTTACTAATAATAGAAGCTGCAGAAACAATAGGATATTTAAAATCTGCCTTATGTTCACAATGTAATTCAATTAATTCTTTTTTTATTAATGTGTTCTCTAGATATTCAGACCATGCTTTTGTATTAACACTAGGGCAATCCACATAGACTCTTACTTTTTCATTTAAATTAGACATTAATTTATTAATTATAATTCCTGTTTTAATTGCTTCTAAATTATTTAAATTTGGGAATTCATCTATTTCTTTTGGTTCTACTTTTTCAAGATAATAAGTATAATTTTTCCTAAAATAGTCTGCTAAAATTTTCCTTTGTTTTGGTGTAAGTAATTTACTATCTTTTGCACCTAAGTCTTTAATCTTTTTTTCTTCTTCTTCTTCTGTTATAATCCCAGACAAAACCATTGGTCCTAAAACAGGCCCTCTTCCTGCGTCGTCAATACCAATTATTTTCATAAAAAAAGAAATCTTATTTAGTTTATAAAACTTAACTAACTATTTATAAGAATATAAATTAATTTAAATGAGAAATATTGTAAATAATTGTTATTGTTTAATCATAAAATGAAAACAAAACAAATAAAAACTAAAAAAACAATATAATAATATGACTAAAAAAACAGAAATTAATGGGATGATTTTTAAGGAATTAATTAAACGAGGATATTCTCTTGATGGTAATACTCGTATTTGGAATATAGCTGATTCAAAGTTATGGTATTTAAAGCCAGAACAAGCTCAAGCATTTTTAGACTTAGAAAATTCTCAAGACTATAAAAAAGATATTATCCAAAAAGAAATAGATTTAATCAATGAGAATATAGATGATATGGTTAAAGATTTAAAAGGAAAATATTGGAATATTGTTGATATTGGTTGTGGTGATGGTAAAAAAGCAGTTATTTTTTTAAATAAACTTAAAGGTGATTTTAAAGTAAGATATTGTCCTATTGATATTAGTTCTTATATGGTTGAAAAAGCTTTACAAAAAATAAAGAAAACAGATGTTGAGGAAGTTATAAAATTTCAATGGAATATATCTGATTTTGAAAATATTAGTAATGTTTCTAATTTATTAAGATATGATAAATTTAAAGAGAATTTCTTCCTATTATTGGGGAATACATTAGGTAATTTTGAAATTAATGAATTATTATATGAAATGAGAAGTGCAATGAAAGGTGATGATTATTTATTAATTGGAAATGGATTAGATAATCAAAAAGAAGAAGAAATTTTAGAAGCTTATAATAATACTTTTTTAGACAAATTATTAGTTAAAACATTGTTACAAATTGGTTTTAAAGAAGAAAACTTAAAATATGGAGCAAGATTTAAGAATTCTAGAGTTGAAATGTATTATACTATTTTAAAAGATTGCAAAATTAAATTTTTAGAAAAAGAGATTAAATTTAATACAGGAGATCAAATAATAGTAGGAGTATCTTATAAATATAATAAAAATGATTTTATTAGTTTCTTAAGATTATATTTTGACCAAGTGGATATTAAAATCTCTGAAGATGGTTCTTATGCTTTGGCTTTATGTAAAAAATAAGAGTTAATTTTATAATAACAAACTAATTTTCCTAATCAATGAAACAAAGAGTATTAGTTTTATTTTCAGGTGGACTGGATAGTAGACTTGTAATTAAATTTTTTAAAGAGAAAAATTTTGATGTAACAGCATTATATTTTAATTTACCTTTTGGATGTAATTCTTCTTTAAATGAAATTAATTCTTTTGTCAAAGAAGAAAATATTAAACTAAGAATTATTGATGTCAAAAAAGAGCCTTATCTAAAAGGATATTTGAAAGTTTTAAAGAAACCTAAATTTGGTTATGGTGCTAGTTTTAATCCTTGTAGTGATTGCAAAATTTGGATGTTTAAAATTGCTAAAGATATTTATAATAAAGAAAATTTTGATATTGTTGCTAGTGGTGAAGTTTTAGGTCAAAGACCAATGAGTCAAACAAATAAGAAAAGAAATTTGATAGATAATGAAATTAAATTTGATATACTTAGACCTTTATCTGGAAAGTTATTACCCGAAACAATTTATGAAAAAAAAGGTTTAATCAAAAAAGAAGAATTATATGATATTGATGGTAGAAGAAGAGTTAAACAATTAGAATTAGCAAAAAAATGGAAAATAAAATATCCAAATCCAAGTGGTGGTTGTTTATTATGTGAAAAAGCATACAAAAAAAGATTTGAATATTTAATCAAAAATAATATTTTAAGCTCAGAAAATTTAGAGATTACAAGAGTAGGTAGAGCATTTTTAATCGAAAAAATATTTTATATTGTTGCAAGAAATTCTTTTGAAGGAAAAATTTTAATGAAATTTAAAGAAAATATTCTTTTAGGTGATAAAGGTATTCCAACAGTTTATTTTAGTAAAAAACAAGGTATTGAAAGAGCAAAAGAATTACAGAAAGCATTTAGTAAAGAACAAAGTGAAGAAAAGAGAGAATACTTTAATGAGTATAAATTATAATTATTTTCTAAATTTTAATATAACAATTACATAACCAATTATTTTGTATTTGTAATTTGAACCAAGATTTTTTACTATTTCTTCTGCAAATTCTATTTTTTGTTCTTTATCTCTACAAGCTGATTTTAATACATTAATTCTTAAGATTTTTTGTTTTTGAAATATTGTCTTTATTTGGTCAATAAACTCAGGAGTTATTCCTTTTTTTCCTAATTGTATTTTTTTAACTGGTTTTACCATATATAGAGGATTTATTAAGAGTTTAAATAATTATGCAGGATAAATTTTAAATTCTGGAAAAAAAGAATCAATATAAGATTTATATGTAAACCCAAATGAATTTTCTGTGTATAAATTAATCCATAAATCATAATGATTATAAATTTTTCCAAAATATAAATAAGGAAAAGACAATTCAGAACTTTCATGTAAATTAGTAGATAACCATATATCTCCTGTTGAAAAAGGTAAATGATTTTTGAGTATTTTAACTCCCTTTGGAATTTTATAACTTTTATCCCTAATCAGATCTATTAATTTTATTGGTTTATTTAATCTTAATTCTTCTATAGAAGAGAATAAAGATAAATCTATATTTGTAATTTTAAGTAAATTTAATCCATTAATAGAATATAAACCTTTATTTAACATTTTTTTCTAAGTTTAATATATCTATTTTTTTTATTTTAATTGTTTTAATTATTTTATTTACATGCCATAATCCAGCTTTATCTTTTTTATTTTTATAAACATCAGACTTTAAAAATAAATGAACTAATACATCTTTTTTATTATCTCTCCAATATTGACTTTTCTGTGCACAAAATAAACTTGCTTGATTTATTTCTTCATTTGTAGGACTTTCTCCCAAATTAATAAAACTACTTCCTGGTTCTACTGTGTGAATTAAAAAATCATTTTGTTTTGCTAAAGAAACTAATTCATCATTTTGAATTGCATTTTTTCCAGCTAAAACTTTTTTTCCAGTTAAAAGTAAATATTCTTTAAAGTTAGACATATTAATTAAATATTTATTTTCTTTATATATTTTAGTTTTAGAAGAATTTAGTGTTTAAAACTCTAATATCAGGACTAAGTAAATTAATCCAGTCACCTTCAAATCTTATACCTCTCGAAATTTTCTGAATTAATTCTCTATAAGCTTTGTCCATATAAAACTCAGTGAAATAATCTGGTTGTTCTTTTTTTAAAATCTTCCAGAAATTGCTCTGTATATTAGGATAAGGGTATCTTGTTAGAATAATATTTCTACATTTATCTCCTGGGAAGTCTATTCCTCTGCTACATTTAGTAGTAAAAAGAATATTATTTCTTCCATGCAAAAAATCATTAATTGCATTATTTGAATTATCTTGAATTTCTCTTAAATCATTTTGAGTAATTAAATTATCAAATTTATATCTTTCTTTTTCTTGTTCATTTGGTAAATCAGAGAATGAATTTACATGAACTAATGTTTTTTCTTTTGTATTTGCTAAAACACAGTCTAACATTTTTAAATATCTCTCACGAGTAATATTACCACTTTTAAAATTAGAATAATTACAATTTCTTTCAACTCCTGTTCTATAAACTTTTATTTTTCCAGGATTTTTTGTTTCTGCTTTAATAATCTTAAAATTATCTAAGCCAAAAATATCTTTTAAGACTTTCTCAGAATGAAGAGTCCCACTCATTAAAATTAAAACATTATTTTGAGAAGTTAATTCTTGCATTTTTTGTTTTAAATTTATACTAACAAGTGTTACATAAATATTGTCTTCCTTTAAATAAGGATTATCAAATAAACTTGATTGCTTTTCATCTTTTTTTATAAATTCTGTTGAGATATATGTCTCTTCTAAAACTTTTTCAAAACTAATTAAAATTTCTACAACTCTATTATAATAATTTAATTCTTCTTCAGAAGCAAGATGAGTATTTTCTAGTATTTTTTCAATTATTTTAATAAAAGAAATTGTTTTTACTTTTTCACAATCTACTTCTCTTTTATGTTCTAAAACAAAATCATTAATTAAATAAATTAAATCTCGCACTGATTGTTTATCTTCTTTTTTCTCAGGATTTAAATTTGTTAGAGAAGTTAATAATCTTTGTAAATTTATTTTTCGTTCATTTGAAAAACTATCTAAGAATTCATCACATTCGTCAATAATATCTATTTCTGTTTTTGGTTTTCTTCCCATTTCTAATTCAATTAAATATTTTGCTGAATTAAAGATTAAAACATCACTTGTTGCATAATGTTTATATTGATCACAATAGTCACAACCTTTTTTTCTTTGGAATAATGCAAATTCTTTTCCTGAAATTGTCTGAAATTTTACTTTATTTGTTTGTTTAAGTCCTTTAATATTTAATTCAGAGGGTATTATTGGGGACCAATAAGGACAGGCACAAGCAACATTTGCTCTTTTTATATCACTTATTGAAGAGAAGTCTTCTTTTTGAACTTCTGGGTTTTTATCAATATAATCTAATAATTGATCTAAATTTCTTTCTCTAATTTCAATTGTACAAGGGAGATTTTTTTCATTTGCTTTTCCACCTAAATAAGGACAGTGAAAATTATTTCTTCCTTTTATTATTGAAATATTTAATGGAGTTTTATCTTCTTTTAAAATAAATTTCTTTTGAGTATAATCTTTTTCATATTGTTCTTGTAACGATTTTATTGGAACAACAATAGAAGATTTTTTAAAATTTTTAGCAATATTTAGTGCAATTGCACTTTTTCCAGTTCCACAAACACCATGAATAAAAATAATTCTATTACCTTTGTTTATTAAATCTAAAACATCATTTACTATATCTTCTTGAGTTTTTCCATTTGAAAACTTCAAAGGTTTTAATAAATCTCCTGAATAATCAAATATTCCTCCTTCACTATTTTTTTCATATAAAGACCATGTCATAAAAATCACCTAATTTAATTTAAAAAAACAAATGTACATTTTTAAAAATATGGATTGTTCAAAACTCTTTTTCCATATATATTTTTTCTTTATCTAATTTATAGCCTAATTTTTTGTAATATTCTCTTACACCTACACCTGAGATAATTCTTAATTTCTTTGATTTTTTTGTTTTAGCTATTTTTTCTGCTGTTTGCATTAATTTTTTACCAATTCCTGTATGTTGATATTTCTCTTGTTGTTTTTCACCTAATTTTAAAGCAGGCCCATAAACATGTAATTCACGTATTGTAGCAACTTTGTTATTATCTAATCTCAATCTTAATAACCCAAATAAAATATCATCTTTATTTATCGCTTCTATAAAAAATTCTATTCCATTATTTGCCTTATATTTTGTTTTTTTAATCTTAATTTGATTATTTACTTCTCTTTTATCTCTTAATGCAAAGCCAATTTCTCTAAATCTAATTTCTTTTATTTTTGTTTTTTCTTTTCTAATCACTTCTTCAATATCTTTTCTTAAATCAATATTTTTTATTCCTGCAATTAAATAAGCAGGTGGAATTTCTCTCATTATTCTCATAATTCTACAATAACGAGGAGTTAATTTTATCATTTCCCTTAATATTGAAATAGTTTGTTCCTTTGTATAGGGTGCATATTCTCCTTGCCAATACAATTCTTCTAATTTAGAACCAACTAAAACCTGACAAGGATATAATTTTATTTGATCGGGTTTATAATTTTGATTTTTGAATATTTGTTTAAACATTTCTATATCTTTTTTTGGATTAGAACCAATTATTCCAGGCATTAAATGATAACCAATTTTAAATCCTGCTTTTTTAAGTCTTTGAGAAGCTTCTATAACATCTTTTACTTTATGTCCTCTATTAACAATTTTATATATTTTATCGTCAATTGCTTGAACACCTAATTCAACTCTTGTTGCTCCATAATTTAACATTTCTTTAATATGATTATCGTTACAAATATCTGGTCTAGTCTCAATACATAAAGCTACACAACGGTATTTTGCTGTTTCATTAAGTTTTTTAGCTTCTTTTAATGTTTTTGATCTTTTGTTGTTTAGTGCATCATAACAACCTTTAACAAAACTCTCTTTGAAATTCTTTTCATAAGCTAAAAAAGTTCCTCCCATTATTATAATCTCAATTTTATCTGTTGGGTGTTTCATATCTTTATACATTTTAAGACGAGCTTTTGTTTGTTTGTAAGAATTATAATTATTTGTTATAGCTCTTAGGACAGCAGGACTTTCAGGAGTATAACTTTGAGGAGCATTTAATGTAGGACAATAAAGACAAGCTCCATGAGGGCATGGTTTTGGTGGAAGCATTACAGCAATAGGAGCAACACCAGAAATTGTTCTTGTTGGTTTTTTCATAATTAAAATAAGAAAATTAGTGTTTTAAATTTTTGTAAGTCTTTTAAACCTTAAAATATATTTATTTATATGGAAAATCAAAAAAAAGTATGGAATAAAATTGCTGAAAAGTGGGCACAGTATAGAACTGAAACTCCAATTACAGTTAAGAGATTTTTAGAAGATAAATCAGGGAAGATTTTAGATTTAGGTTGTGGTTCTGGTCGAAATTGTATTAAATTAAATAAAAATGAAGAATATTATTGTCTTGATTTTTCAAGTGAAATGTTAAAAAAAGCTAAAGAAAATTTAAAAAATCAAGATATAGAATTTATTTTATCTGAAACAAATAATATCCCTTTTGAAGATAATTTTTTTGATAGTTGTATTTGTTATGCAGTATTACATTGTATTCGTGAAAAAGAAAAAAGGATTCAAACATTACAAGAGATTTATAGAACACTTAAAATAGGAAGTTATGCTCTGATTTCTGTTTGGAGTAAAAATTCACCTAGACTAAAAAATAAAGAAAAAGAATGTTTTATTCCTTGGACAACAAAAGAGAATGATAAAACAAAGAGATATACTTATGTTTATGATTTAGAAGAATTAAAAACAGAAATTGAAAAGGTCAATTTTAAAATTATAAATATTTGGGAAGAAAGAAATATTAATATTATTGTTCAAAAAATTTAATTTTTTTTGTCAAATTTTATAAAATCAGACAAGTTTTCATTTTTATCTTCTATTATTTCACCCATCTTATAATCTATTTTTATTCTTGACATACTTAAACCATTTAATAAAGTAATATTCCAATAACCATCTTTTAATATTGCAATTAATCTTGTAAAAGATTTATTTATTTTTTCTTTAATAAACTTTTTTAATTCATTTAAATCTGGGATAAAATCTTCTTCATTAATTTGGTTTATTTTTAATATCTCTTCTTCATATGTTTGATATGACACAAAAGGATATTCAAAACTAGTTATTCTTTTTGAAGAAGGAGAATAATAATCTAATTGAATTTTATCTTGATCTTCTCCTAAGATAAAAAAACCTGCACAAAAAAAAGAAGAAGGATTTTGTTCAATGTATTCTTTATATGAATCTCTTGTTCTTAATTCATTTAATAATTCATTAATTTTCATATATTAAAGAAATTTCTTTTACTTAAAAATTTATTCAAATCTAATTATTTTTGCAAAGTCATCTATTAAATGAACTCTTATTAGATCATTTCTTTCTAAATTTATATAATCCCTATTATTATCAGCAACCAAAACCCCATTTCCCCTAGTTATTTCAATTTCTAAAATATCATCTTTTTTAAGTAATATTTCTTTATGTTCTTCAGTTATATTGTTAAAAGCTATACCAAAGTCTTTTTCAAATTCTCTTTTTGTAATTGAATAGAAATATGCACCTTTCTTCGAACCAAATGCAGTAGAAATAACAACACCATCACCAATTAAAATTGGACTAAATTCTTGATTATTAATTCTATATCTAAATCTTATTGCTTCTGTTGGGAGTGTATTTCTAATTACAATATCATTTATTCCAACTAATTCTCTAATTTCAAATTGTCCTTTTCTTATTGCTTTTAATTTTGGAACTTCGATGAGGTTATATGATTCTTCTTTTAATTTTTTTAAGATTACTTCAATATCATATTTACAAGCTAAATTACAAATATCACTATCTTTAATAATTATTTTTGGAACTCTAGGAAAAACTCTTTCACTAATTAAAAACATTCCATCTCCACCATAACTTAAAACAATATCTGGATTTTCATTTGAATAAATAAAACCAAACTCTTTTACTTTTTCTGCAAGACTTTTTATTTTATCTTCAGTCTTACCAATAATTGCTATTTTCATAATAAGAATAAAATAATTTCATATATAAACTTTAAGCTAAAGTCATTAAGATGCCTTCTATAATTGCTGCTAGTATTAATAAAGGAATTATAATTAAGATAAAAACTTTAAGTGATTGAATAATTCTTTTTTTCATTTCAGGATTTTTTAATGATGAAATTAGTATAAAAAATAAAACTATTATTTGAATAAAATTAAAAAAACCTAAAAATAAGATATTTGTATCTGAAATTTGATTTAATAATAATTCTGAATTATTTATTGGAAGAACAGAAAATTGATAAAATAATAAAGGTAAAATTAATAATGAAATAATAGACAAGATTATTATTCTTTTTTTTGAATTTTTTATTTTAAGATTTAATTCTAAAAATGAATTAGCTAAATATAAACCTAAACCCATTGAAATAAAAATTGCAGGTAATTCAAAGATACCATGTGGAACTAATTGTAATAAAGAAGATAAACCTTCTAAATTAACAACACTTCTTCCTACAAAGCCAATTAAATAAGCATTTTGAATTGCAGCGTATAATGTATAATAACCAAAAGATAAACCAATAATCAAAACAACAAAACTAGCTTGTATATTATTTAAAAAAAGAGTATAAATTGTTTGAATTGAAGACAATCCTTCAAACTTTAACATTAAATCTTTAATGATTTCTAAAATCTTTTCTGAAAAGAATATAGGAAAAATAAAACCAACTAAGAAAAATAAACAAAAAATACTAATTATTAAAACAGTATACCATTTAGTTTGTTTAACTAAACTTAAAGCAGAATTAAATTCTTTTTTTAAATTAAATTCTTTTTTCATTTTAAGAAAATCTCCTTGATATAATTTTTGTTTTTTTAGGATATTTGTTTTTTAAATAAATTGCATAACTTAAACCTAAAATTAATCCACCTAAATGAGCCATATTCCCAATAGGTAAATTGATAAATAGTCCAATAATTGTTAATGGAATAATTGCAATTATTGGTAATACCCACATAGGTAATTCTAAAGGTAAGGCTAATTTTCTCATTGAAGGATTAAAAGAAATCATTGAAAAGATTGAAAATAAAATATATGCACTTATTACAAAATCTAAAATTCCTATTATTTGAGAAGAAGGAAATATAGCATAAATTAATGCTTGGAATATTATTGCTAGAAGTGGACCTGAAATTAAATATACTTTACTATAGGGAGTTAATAATGCTAAAATTCCAATAAAACCAAATACTGCACCTGATGCTCCTATCCCATAAATTAATGGATTCCCAAATAATTTTGAACCAATAATTGATGTCCCAAAAAATCCAGATAAAAGACTCCAGAATAAACTAGCAAAAAATCCTGAAGTTAAATAAAAGATTAAAACTCTTTTTTTACCGATTAATTTTTCTACAAAATTCCCAACAAAATAAAAACTAAACATATTTGCAAATAAATGCCAAAATGCAAAGTGAACAAAAACACTTGTAAATAAAGTCCACAAATTTCTTCCTTGTAATATATTTGAAGGATTTAATGCTATTAATTCAATAATCTTTTGTTGACCAAAAATTAAAATCAAAATCCAAACTAAAATAAATACAATTACATTAATTAATATAATCTTATTTGTAATACTTGATAAAATTTTTTTAAAATAATTCATTTTATTTTTTAGGTTTTGCATTTGTCCCTTTTTTCTTGACTGTAGTTCTCTTTTTCTTTGAAGTAGTTTTATTTTCACTAGATTCACTTTTTATAGAAGATTTTTTAGTCTTAGAAACAATTTGTTTTTTTTGTTTTGAATCTGTTGTAATTTGATCTTCTGTTTCTTTTTGTTTAGCTAATTTATTTGCTTCTCTTTTCTTTTTTGTTTCTAATTTTTTTCTCTCTTTTTCTTCTTCTGCAATCTTTTGTTCTTTTTTAGCAATCCTTTGCATTTTCTTTTCTTGTTTTTCTCTTAAATCTTTTAGTTCTATTTGAATCTGTTCTAATTCTTTATTTATTTTTGTAATTTTTGCCTGAATGTTTTTAATATAATTAGAATTGTCTAATAATTCGTATAAACCTGCACATTCTTCACAAGTAAAATCATGATCTAATGCTGTTTCTTCTGTTACTTCTATATCACAATATTTACAAACATAAAATCTTTTATTTTGTCTTTCAATTAACTCTTTTTCAAAGTCACTAATTTTATTCTTTAATGAAGATTCTAACATTAAAAGACATTTTGTTGTATCAAGAGTCCAATAATAAATATACCAACCTTTTTTTTGATCTTTCTTCCGAATAAATGAAACTAATCCAAAATTAGAAAGTTTATATAAAATGTTTCTAACTTGGTTAATAGTTAATTCCATTTTTTTTGCAATATTAAATTCATTAACATCTTTTTTATTAAATAAAATATTAACAATTCTACCATTGTTCTCACCAGTTAATTCTTCAATCAAATCATATAGAAGTTTTTCTTGCATCAATAAAAAAGAAAAATTTGTTTTAAATACCTTTCTTTTATAATTGTTGTCATTATAAAATTAATAATAAGATATAAAAATAAAAAAAGGATTTAAGTGTTATGAGTCTTTTTAAAAGTGATAATGAGAGAATACCTGAAATTCCTCCAGCTCCTAATTTAAGGAGATTTCCAAAAATAGATTTAGAGGATAAAACAATTCCAGAATTACCAACACTTCCTTCTAAGAATTCAATAAATGAAAAGTTTAATCAGCAAATGGTAAAATCAGCAATAAATGATAATTTTGAAGATAATTATGACTATGAAAATCAAGAAGATGATTTTGATGAAATAAATAAAATCAAAGAAAAGTTTACTAATTTAGAATTAACACCTCAAAGAGAATATAATTTACCTCAACAATCTCAACAAAATACCCCTTTACCTGAAAAGAATACTGTTTTTGTAAAGATAGATAAGTTTAAATCATTACAACAAACACTAGCTGAAATGCAAGAAAAAATTAAAGAATTATCAAAACAAGTACAAAATTTAAAGCAAGTTAAAACAAAAGAATTAGATGAAATCAATTTATGGGATGATCAAATGAGAAAAATGAATCAAAAATTATCAAAGATTGATTCTGATATGTTTGGTGAGGTATAAAAAATGGTTGAGAGTGAACCATTATATTTTTTAACAGGTATTGAACAATATAAAAAAGCTAAAATAGGACTCTTGGCAGCTAAATCATATGCTCTTTATTCTAGAAATATTTTAACAAATTTAAAAAATCTAAACAAGCAAGAAGAAGATGTAAAAAAAGAAATAAAAAAAAGTTCAACTGAAGTATTAAGTTTAATGAAAGAAATGCAAACAGAAGATTTACCAAAAGTAAAATCTGTTAGAGTTAATATTAAGGAAATAAAGAAAAAGGTTGTTATCCCTTCAAAGGATAAAACTGTTAATGAAAGAAGCGATATTGATGAGGAATTAGAAGAAATTAATAAAAAATTAGAAGAGTTAACTAGGTCTTAGAAAAGAAGTTTTTTAAATAACATATTCTTAGATTTTTTATGGTTATTACAAGAAAAGAATTAATTCAAAAATATATTGATTATTTTAAATCTAGAGGTCATAAAAGAATATTAAATCATTCTTTGATTCCTGAAAATGATCCGACAGTTTTATTTACAACTGCAGGTATGCATCCTTTAGTTCCTTATTTATTAGGTGAATCTCATCCTGAGGGTAAAAGACTTGTAAATGTTCAAAGGTGTATTAGAACAGGTGACATAGAAAATGTAGGAGATACAACACATCATACTTTTTTTGAAATGTTAGGTAATTGGAGTTTAGGAGATTATTTTAAAAAAGACGCAATTGAAATGAGTTTTGAATTTTTAACTAAAGTTTTAGAGATTAATTTAGAAAGGTTTGCTGTGAGTTGTTTTATTGGAGACGATAATTCGCCCAAAGACATTGAAAGTGCTAAAATTTGGGAAAGTTTAGGTGTAAAAAAAGAAAGAATTATTTTTTTATCTAAAAAAGATAATTGGTGGGGACCTGCAGGAAAAACAGGGCCTTGTGGACCAGATACAGAAATGTTTTATTGGAAAGATAATAAAGAAAAACCACCTAAAATATTTAATCCAAAAGATTCAAGATGGGTAGAAATTTGGAATGATGTTTTAATGGGTTATAATAAAAATGAAAAAGGAAAATATATTGAAGCTAAACAAAAAAATATTGACACAGGAATGGGCGTTGAGAGAACAATCTCAATATTAAATGGTCTAGAAGATAATTATTTAGCAGATATGTGGATTAATATAATTAAAGAAATTGAATTAATCTCAAATAAAAAATATGAAGAAAATAAAAAAGAAATAAGAATTATTGCAGATCACATAAAAGCAGCAACATTTATTATTTCTGACGGAGTTTTACCAGGAAATTTAGAACAAAGTTATGTTTTAAGAAGATTAATTAGAAGAGCAATTAGAATGCTTCGAAAATTAAATGTAAATATTGGAGAAGAAAAATATTCTATTACTAGAATTGCTAAAAAGGTTATAGATACATATGATGACTATGATATATTACAAGAGAATAAACAAAAAATCTTAGAAATATTAAAAGAAGAAGAACAAAAGTTTAAAGAAACTCTTGAGAAAGGATTAAAAGAGTTTGAAAAGATTGCTAGACAAAATGAAATTACATGTAAAGATGCATTTTTATTATACCAAAGTTATGGTTTTCCATTAGAAATAATTCAAGAAATGGCTGATGAAAAAGGAATTAAAATAGATGTTGAAGGATTCTTAAAAGAATGTAAAACTCACCAAGAATTATCAAGAACAACTTCTTCAGGAAAATTTAAATCAGGATTAGCAGATAATAGTGAAATGACAAAAAAACTTCATACTGCTACTCATTTATTAAATGAATCATTAAGAATTATATTAGATGACGAAACAATTCAACAAAAAGGATCTAATATCACACCAGAAAGATTAAGATTTGATTTTAATTTTTCTAGAAAATTAACAGAAGACGAACTACAAAAAATTGAAGATTTAATTAACTTAAAAATTCAATCAAATTTACCAATTGTTTGTAAAGTTATGAATTTAGAAAAGGCAAAAGAAAAAGGAGCAAAAGGAGTTTTTGATTCAAAATATGATTCAAAAGTTAAAGTATATAGTATTGGAAGTATTAATGAAGAATTTTCTAAGGAGATATGTGCAGGTCCTCATGTAAATAATACATCAGAATTAGGTCATTTTAAAATTATTAAAGAAGAGTCTGTCGCATCAGGAATCCGTAGAATTAAAGCAAAATTAGAATAAATACTCACTTATTAAGAGTAAAAACTATGGATAAAATATTTAAATAAAATATTATGTTTAGTATAATGGGAATTAATATACCCACTTACAAACCATGTATTATTTCTAATCCTAAGAAAAGGATAGTTTATGTTCGAATGCACCCTGAGAATCATGAAACAGGGGAATTATCTGATTGTGATGGATATTACCCAAAAGAAATTGATAATTATCATTTAAATCAGGTTGGCTTATTCATTAAACATTCAAAAGAAGATATTAAAAGATTAGAAGATATGTGTAAAAGTTATAATAGGCCTTCATTAAAAATTATTAATCCATCAGAAAGTCAAGATTATAAAAAACCTATTTCAGGAGAAACATCTTTTGTTGAATATTTAAGACAAAACTCAAAAAACATTTTAAATCCTATAAATTTTGTTTTAATTTATAATGATGAAAGTGTACATCCAATTAAAATAATACCTTATCATAAAAAAGAAATACTTTCTTCTAATTCTGAAGATAAAGTAATAGAATGGTCAAAAGATATAGTTGATCCGAAATATTATGAAAAAAGTATTAAATCACTTTCAGAATTATTAAGATTTTATCAAAGTTTAAAAGACAAAGAAGAATTATTTCAATTACCTCTTGAATGGACACCTTATGCTTCTTAATTAATTATTTATTCCAAAATTTCATTTCTCTTAATTGTTTAATATTATTTTTGTACATGTCTCTTAAATCTAAAATATTATAATATTCCATTATTATTCTATCAAAACCAGGACCCCAAGCTAAAACAGGTATATGTCTACCAAATATCGGAATTGTAACCTCTGGTCTAAACATTCCAGCACCACCTAATTCTACCCACTTTTTATGTACTGGATGAAATATATCTAATTCTAAACTTGGTTCTGTATAAGGGAAATAAGCAGGCCTTATTCTGACTTTTTCATATCCCATTTTATTAAAGAATTGAATTAAATAACCTAATAATTGTCTAAAATTTGCATTCTCGTCTATTACAATCCCTTCTGTTTGATTAAATTCAAAACCATGAGACCAATCTACTGTTTCATTTCTAAAACACTTTCCTAATGCAAAATATTTTGCAGGGAATTCTTTTGATTGTGCAATTTTATGAAGAGTTTGAATTGACCAAGGAGTTGTATGAGTCCTAAGTAATACTTTTTTAGCATCATCTTCATTCCATTTATTACACCAACCTAAACTATTATCACATTTTCCTTCATGGGCTTTTAATACTTGTTCCACAATTTTTTTATTAGGTAATTCACCAATAAAATCTTTTAAGAAAAAAGTATCTTGCATTTCTCTTACTGGATGATCTTGTGCAGTAAATAAAGCATCAAAATTATAAAAACCTGTAATTACTGTATCACCAACCATTTCTTTAAAACCCATGTCTAACCAAATTTGCTTTGCATAATCTGTTGCTTGATTTACAAAATGTCTTTTACCACCATAAATTTTAGGAACAGGACTTTCCAAATTATATCTCCTAAATTTTCTTCCTTTCCAATAATTTGATTTAATTAATTTAGGAGTCAATTGTTCAATTAATTCTTCTGACAAATTTTCATTGGATATTTCTAAACCTAATTTTGTTAATTTTATTTTAATTTCCTTTTTTTCTTTTAATTCAATAATTTGTTTTCTTTTCTTTAAGTTTTCATAAGCTAATTTTTCTTGGGGTTCTAATGAATCAATTTCTCTTGGTAATGTTTTAATAAAATCTTCTTCCAAAAAATTCTTTGCAACATCATCACCAGAAGCAATAAGTTCTAAAGAATCATTATTTATATTAATAAAGACTTTTTTCTTTAGTGTACCTATAGCTACTTTAATTTCATTTTCATTTAATTTACAATTTTGTTTAACTTCATCTAAAGTAACATTTCTTTTTTTAAATAAAAAATTAAGTAATGTTCTTTCAGGTAAATTTGTTTTATTATATTGAATTCCTAAAACACCTAAGTCTATAATATTTTTATTTTCAGACTTTAATTCAACTAAACTTTTTGACTCTAAAAAAGTACTTGCTCTTAAGATGGTTGTTTTATCTAAATTGTCCTTAATTAATTTATCTAATTCTTGAAATTCATTATTTAATAAAGGAATTAATTTTCTCTCAATAGGTGATAAAGATTCTATTATTTCTAAATTATTCATATAAAATAAATACAATCTGTGTTTTTAAGTTTTAAGTAAAATTACTAAAAGTTTATAAATAATTAAATTATTAAATTATTATGAAAAATAATAAATTATTATTTGGTTTCTTATTTTTAGTAATTATTAGTTTTATCAGTTTCTCTCAAACAGCACCATATCAAACAAATCCAATTAATTCTGAAGATGTTAGTGAGGGTATGAGTTCAGGAGTTGATTTTATTAAAGCAATTGGAGATGGATTAGCACCTCTATTTGAATGGATTCTTGGAAATGCAGAAACAACAGAATTAGGTTTAAGTAGTGATATTTTAATTAGAATTGTTTTTTTCAGTGTTATATTAAGTTTATTATGGATTACATTATCTAATATAGAATTATTTAATGAGAAAAGACCTATTTTATCAATTTTAAGTATTGGTTTAAGTTTAATTATTACAAGAGGTATTTTTGCAATAGATGTTTTAAGAGAAATATTAATGCCTTATAATGTATTAGGAGTTACATTAATCTCAGTAATACCTTTTATTATATTCTTTATATTTGTTGAAAAAGGTTTACCTGGAACATCTAACAAAATATTAAGAAAAATTTTATGGGTATTCTATTCTGTTGTATTCTTTGCAATGGTAATTAGTTTATATAGATCCGGTAGTCAATACTCTTGGGTTTATTCATTAGTTGTATTTTTATCCATCCTTATGTCTATTTTTGATGGAACAATACAAAAAATGTTTAATAAAATTAAAGTTGATAAAGTAAAAGGAGTTCATAATATGAAAATGTTAGAACATTACAATAAATTAAGAATAGAGCTTACACAGAAATATAAAGATTTTGAAACAGCTGGAACTCCAAATTCATATACTAGACATTTTGCACCAACTTCTAAAATAAAAGGCTATCAAGCTTTAGAAAAAGATTTAATTGAGATTGATAAAAAAATAAGTAAATTATCTTAAAGACAAAATTTTATAAACAAGTTTAATATTATTATTTCATGAAAACAAAAAATTTTATTTTATGTTTATTAATTTTTAGTGTATCTTTAATTTTTATTCTACCCTTCAATTCTGCTGATTTAGGAAATAATTTAGAAATGGGTAGTAATCAAGTAATAGATGCTTTTAGTTCTATTTTAAATCCTTTTTTTACTATTTTATTTGGAGGAATAACAGGTTTTTTATTTGAAAAAGTTATTTTCTTATTTATAATTGGAACACTTGTCTTTGCTATATTAAATAAGATAGATATTTTTAGTGAGAATAAAAAGGTTTTATGGATAATTACAATTAGTGTTGCATTACTCTCAACAAGATTTTTAGTTGATAGTGAATTAATTTTTAATATATTACTTCCTTATACTATTTTTGGGGTTGTTATGACTAGTTTTTTACCATTTATTGTTTATTTCTTTTTTGTAACAAAATTTGAGAGTTCTACATTAAGAAAAATCTTATGGTGTGCATTTGGTGTAGTATTTGTTTTTATTTGGTATACAAGATATAATCAAATTGGAGGACTTTCTTGGATGTATTTTATAACTGCATTAGTTTCGTTTTTGTTTTTATTATTTGATGGAACAATTCAGAGAAGTATGATTAAATCACAATTTGAAAAACAAAGACAAGATGAAAAAGAAGAGTTAAGAGCAAGTATTATGAAAGAAAGAGAAGACTTAATCAAGAATAAAAATCATTATTCTGAAAAATATTTTGATAAAAAATTAAAAAACTTACAAAAGACATTAGAGAAAATAAGATAAATTAGCTAAATCTTTATAAATATTTATAGTCTATTATTTTTAATTAAAATTAATATATTTAATTGAAAGGAGGTTTTTATATGGCAAACGATAAACTTTTAGATAAGATTAAGAATAAAAATAAATGGGTTGTTACAGGTCTTACTATTCTTGGTTTTGTTGTTTTGTTTTTTATTTGGTGGTTTTTATTAAATGTAGTAATTATGCCTCTTATAAATATTGCACCTGAGTGGGGTGCTCAAGTTACTGCAGCAGCAATTGATGCACCAGATTTTTTAGTGAATTTATTTGGAAATGATATTTTTGCTTCTTGGAATTCTTTAATTGTTTTCATAGCAGTATTCTTTATGTTACTCTTTGCACTTGCAGATATGATTAGTTCATTTAGTACTTTTAAAAAAGGGACTTCTTGGATTCTTGCATTTGGTTTAGGAATTATAGGAATTTTTACTGGGGCTATGAATATGATTATTGTTAAATTATTTGGTGGTGTTGCAACAATTGGTGCAATAGGTATTGCATTAATAATTCTTTGGGCAATAATTATTGCTGTGACTACAAATCTTTTAATTGGATGGACTGGAATCAGAGAGATGAGACAACAAAGTAAAAAAAAGAAAAATGCTATGGCTGGAGTAAAAGCTATAGGAGATAATTTAAGAACAGCATACCAAGTAAATAAAGAGATTTCAAAATCAGCTCAAGAAATTGGTGAAGAAGAAAGTAAAGAAAACAAATAAAAATTTTTAATTTAGTCTCTTTAATTTTTTAGAGATTTTTTTATTTTTAATAAGTAAATATTTATAAATAAAAAAGAGGATATATGATTATGAAAAACAAAGGTTTATTTCTGTTAATTTTATTTTTTTTAATAACATTTAATTTTAACATAGTTTTAGGAAATGAACCCAATATAGATATTTTAGAAGAAGATGTTGGTAAAATTCAAAGTCTTGTAGAAGATGGAATAAATATTTATAATCCTGAAACTAATGAAATAAATAAAGATAAATTAGATTCTTATTTTCCAAAAACTAAGTTTGAAGAAAAAATAATAGAATTTAATCAAATGTTTGATGAAGCAAATAATTCTTGGGCTCCTTTTCTTTTTGGGATGAAAATAGAACTAAGTTTAGTCTTTATTTTAAATTTGTATTTTATTCTTTTATTTTTAGTTATTTTTATTTTTGATATAAAAAAGATTTTTTTCATGTTTAATTTCAATAAACTTATATTCTTCTTATTTGGTTTTTCTATATTTATAGTATTCTTATTCACAAGATTAAATTTAGCTTTAGCAAGATATTTCACAGAACTAATTCTTTTTATTTGGGCAAAAGTTATTCCAATTGGTTTTATTGTAGCAATTATTTTTGCAATAATACTTATATTATTATTTATATTTTCACCAAAAATTATGTTAATTATAACAAAAAAATTAAATGAATTAAAAAAGAAAAGAGATGAGAAAAAAAGAGAAGAAAGAATAAATAAAAATGTTCAACTAGCGGAGAATAAAACTCAAATAATTGGAGAAGTAAGTGATAAATTAACAAGTTCTCTTGATATTAATAATTTAGATAAAAAAGAATAATAATTATAAATAAGCTTTTTTTTATTTTAGTATGAATTTTAATTTAAAAGAGATAATGATTGGAGATTTACATATTCATTCAAGATTTTCTCGAGCTTGTTCAAAAGATATTAATTTTGAGAATTTAGTTAAATGGGCTAAAATTAAAGGTTTAAACTTTTTAGGAACAGGAGACTTTACTCATCCAAAGTGGTTTGAAGAGATTTCAAAATTAAAAGAAAAAAATGGTTTATATTATTATAAAGATTTTCCTTTTGTAATTACAGGAGAAATTTCTTTAATTTATACTGATCTAAGAGGTAGAAGAGTTCATTTGAATTTACTCGTTCCTAGTTTAGAAATTGCATCTAAAATAAATTCTTATTTAGATTCTCTTGGAAGACGTGATTATGATGGTAGACCTATTTTTAAGATTTCATGTGAAGAATTTACTAAAAAAATGAAAGAAATATCTGAAGAAATAGAAATTATACCAGCACATATTTGGACTCCTTGGTTCGGTGTTTATGGAAGTTGTTCAGGTTATGATTCTATTAAAGAAGCATTTGGTAATCAATTTAATAAAATTTATGCAATTGAAACAGGTATTTCTTCAGATCCTGAAATGAATGCAAAAATTTCAGAATTAAATAAGAAATCAATTGTTAGTTTTTCTGATTCTCACAGCTTTTGGCCTTATAGATTAGGAAGAGAAGCAACTATTTTTTATAAAATTGAGAGTTATAAAGATTTAATAAAACAAATTAGAGAAAATAGTTTTTTTGGAACTATTGAAACAGATCCTGCATATGGTAAATATCATTATGATGGACATAGAAATTGTAATTTTTCTTGTCCTCCTGAAAAAACAAAAGAATTAAATGGAATATGCCCAATCTGTAAAAAACCCTTAACTATTGGAGTGGATTATAGAATTGAAACATTAAAAGATTTAGAAAACAAAAGAGAAATCAATAAACCTTTCTTTACATTATTACCTTTACATGAAATTATTTCTTTTGTTACAAAAACATCTGTTAATTCTAAAAAAGTATGGGAAATATATAATAATTTAATTTCTTTATTTGAAAATGAGTTTAATATACTATTAACTGTTGAAAAAAACAAATTTTTAGAACATAAAATAAATGAAGAACTAATTAATCAAATCATAAAGAATAGAGAAGGTAAAATAAAAGTAAAACCAGGTTTTGATGGAGAATATGGTATAATAATTGAAGATGAAAAAAATGAAAAATTAATTTTTTTATAATTTTACAAGAGAGATTAATTTTTTAAACTATAAATTATATAATAAATTAAGCGTGAGTAGTTTAGGGGTAGAACGCGACGTTGCCAACGTTGTAGCCCGGGTCCGATTCCCGGCTCGCGCATTCTAATATTTTGATCAAAAGATGCGAACTTTTTTTAAAGTTATACATTTCTTAACATCGCTTCATTCACTCATTCTGACCCTGACAACAG
>JAEWUG010000047.1 GCA_023397215.1 Nanobdellota archaeon
TTAATAAATCAGCAACAAATGAAATTGAAAAATATAAAGAAGTAGAAATGTATGACTTTACAGGAGAAAACACTTTTTTATTTCCACAAAAGGCAATGTCAAATTTAAATAAAAAAACAATTGAAAACATAAATATCTCACAAATAACAATTAATGAAAATCCTTATTGTATTCAAAATCCTTCTTCTATGAAATTAATAAAAGAATTAATTGGTTCAAAAACAGTAATAATAAAGAGAATAGAATGAAACAAACAAAAAAATTAAGAGAATTAATAAAATGGACAACTAGAATTTTATCTATATTCATTATTTTGTTTGGACTTTCTTTTTATTTTGGTTATGGAAATCCTCTTCCATTTAGAAGTTCTAATTTTTCATTACTAGAGAATATTTGGTTAACCTTATTCCCAATAATTTTTATTAACTTAGGAATTGGATTAAAATATCCAAAAGTTTCAGGTTATATATTAACAATAACAATAATATTAGCACAAATCTTAACCTTAATCTTAGAAAAAGAAATAATATTTCATATGTTATTACCTTTAGTTGTAGGAATATTAAACTTAATCTTAGCACACAAAAAATAATTTATCCAACTCTTAAAATAAAACATTAATCTATTTTTGTTTCATTAAATGAATGTCACAAAGAGTTGAAATATATAAAACAGAAACTTATGAAAAATCACTTAAAAAATTTGATTCAAAAGTTATTAATCAAATAAATAAGAAAGTAAATAATTTATTAATTAACCCATTAATCGCATAACCTTTAAGGTATAATCATCAAAATTTTTGTGAAATAAAAATTGGATCAAAGTATAGAGTTTATTGTATAAAAAAACAAAATAAAATAGGTTTATTATTTATTCTTGGACCTGTTTTACATCATAAATTAAATTATAATCAGAATAAAGAATATCAAAAATTATTTTTAATATTAGAAGAGATAAACTTAGAATTTTCAAAAATTAGTAATTCTTAATTTTAGTATATCTCTTATTCTTAAAATCTTCTAAAGCATTATTTAATCCTTTAATAATTTCTTCATTAGATAAAAAATTAATAATTCTTTTTTGTTCAAAAATAATATTTTTTAATCTTTCATTTTCAGAAAATACTTCTTCTTTTTTCATACTAAATAAAAAAGATTTTTTATTTAAATATTTTACCCAAAATTCTTTATCCCAAAATCCACATCTCACTTTATCTAACTCCCTTCAAAACCAAACTCCTCTTTATCCAATTTTAGTTATAAACCTTAAATAAATAACAATTATTCTTAAAATAATATGAACTCAGAGAATTCAATTAACAAATTATGTTTATATAATAAAAAGAAACTTATAGAAGAATATCCTAAATTAAGAATAAAATTTATAAACAAAAATAAACTATTATATACATTAAGTCCCCGGTATGGTCATTTTTTAGACAATGCCGGGTTTTATTTTTAATATGAATTCAATTAATGAAGTTATTGTCTTCATTGATGGAAATAATCTTTATCATAATCTTAAAAAAATAAATATTAAACCAAATCAATTAAACTTTAAGAAATTTGTTGACTTTATTTGTAATTATTTCTCTCTAAATTTAAAAGAAGTTAAATATTATAATTCAATACCTACAATTAAAGAAGGAAAAGAAATCTATTTTTCTCATCTAAAATTTATAGATAAATTAAGAAGAATATCTAAATTTCATGTAATAACCAGGAAATTACAAGTTAATTCTACAAAAGAATTATTATTTGAAAGAAAAAATTTAATTAATTCTATAAAATTATGTAATCTTTGTAAACCAATTGTAGAGGAAAATTTTCTAAATAATATTGGACACTTTAATAAAAAAGAAAAAGGAATTGACGTTAAACTTGCAGTTGATTTAATTTCTTCATCTTTTGAAAGCAATCTTTCTTTATTATTAATCTCTGGAGATGCAGACTTTATACCAGCATTGGAACTAGCAAAAAATAAAAATTCCAAAATTTACAGTGCCTTTTTATCAAGAGGATATTCCAGACAATTAAGAAATTCTTTTTCCCATTTAATTTTAAACAAAAATAAGATCATAAGAAATTGTTTAAACTAAAAATCTTCACAAAAACTCCAACAAAATTCAAACATACTTCTCACACAACAAAAGAAAAAAAGAGAAAAAAAATAAAAAATAAAAAAAAAGAAAGGAAAAAAAATTCCTTTTTTTAATGATTTTATGCTGTAATAGCAACTGCTTCTGTTTGAGATGTAACTCTTAATTTAGTACCTAAATCAGTTGAAACAGCAGCGCCACTAGTCAAATAACTAGCTGCTTTTGTAGTATCAGCTGCATCATAACCAGCAACTAATAAAGCCACTTTTCCATCATGATCAAATGCCTCAATAAGAGCTTCTCCAGAAACAATACTTGTCTTAGCAGTGAAACCTTCACCAAATCTAGCATCACCAGTCAAACCTAATAAACTAGCAGCAACACTGTTAACAGCACTACCACCAACAACAATTAAGTTCTTACCAGCATAAGCACTAGATTCACTATCTAAAACTGTTAATTTACCAGTCTCAGATGGAGTTTCAGATGAAACATCAGTAGCAACAAATACATTATATGTTGTTTGTTCTTCAGGAACATAAATCTTAGCCCAAGTATTATCTTCAGCCTCAACTTCAACATAAGTTCCTAAATTAGTTAAATAATAACCCATTTCACCTTCATCATCTTCAGCACCACTTATAGTTGTACCATCTACATCTACAGTATATTCATCATCTCCAGATGTATAAGTTACATCAAATTTAATTGTATGTGATGAAGAAAGGTCATCATTATTTTCAACTAAATTAACTGTACCAGCACTTGCTCCAGTACCTAAATTAGTTAAATCAATAGTTACATCATTTATTGTATAGATATCATCTAATGCACCATCATAGAAAGTTGCATTTTGTGAACCTGGAGTTGAGAATTCTGTGTAATCACATCTATCTTTTTGTATTGAGAAAACAGCTTTATTAGATGTATAAGCACCTGTAGTCTCATCAATACCATAACAAACGTATAAGTTATCACTACTTCTTCTTATAGAATCTCCAACATTTACTTTTTCTGTTGTTCCATCATAAGATAAAGTAACACTAGCTACATCTGTTCCACTCATCTCTACAGAATAAATTTCTGCAACATGAGTAATAGGATCACCACTACCTGCTTTATTTAAGATAAATTTAGATTTTCTATCATTTCTATCTAAAGCTTCAAAATCTCCATTTCCTAATACATTTAATGCACTAGTACCAGATGTTGATTTTAATGGTGAGATAGTATATTCTCTTCCAGCAACATTAGTGAATTTAACTCTTAATTCAGCACCAGATTGTGCAATTTCAATAAGCTCTTTATCTTCTGTTAATTCTTGACTAGCAGATTCAAAGAAAACACTAAATGTTCCTAAAACAGGATCAGTTACAGCTTCACCAATTTCTAAATAACTATATTCTTGATATTCAGCATCAAAGTCATAGTCAGCTTCAGAAGGTGTGAATTCTAATACTATTGTTTTTAATGATTCTAATTTACCAGTATCACCAGATGCAACAGTATAGTAACCAATAACACTATCCATAGTATCATCTCCTAATTTCACAAATTCAGAAGAACCATCTGTATATTCTTCAAGAGTTAATTTCTCAGCTCCTACAAATAATTCTACAGACATTGTATTTGTATCACTAAAAGTATTCATGTAAACTTCACTTACGTAAAATTCTTCATTATTACTTTCAATTGTGTTACCTGCAACAACTCTAGAAGAAACACCATTAATACTAACAGTAGCTTCAGGAGTAGATAAATCTCTACCACCTGTTACAGCAATAGTAAATGA
>JAEWUG010000031.1 GCA_023397215.1 Nanobdellota archaeon
TTTTCAAAAGGAAAACAATATATAACAATTTAATAGTAGTTACAAAGAAAAAATTTAAAAAGGGATTTATCTTCTTATTTTTATGAGTCAAGAAATTCAATTTGATCTTACACCAAAGGACCCTTCTTTTAAAATTAGTAGAGATCTTGTTTTGGTTACATTAAATCCTTATTTCACTGAATATCTTTCAGAAATTGATACTAATGTTAGACCTCTTGAATTAAATTTAATGAATCTTAAATCTAAAAAAAATATTTTTGGAAATTTAAAATATCATTATTATAAACTTAATGAAAATTGGGAATTTGAATTAAAAGATTTTTCTTATCATTTTGAACAAAAATATCCTGATGTAGAACAAGTTTATGTTTTCTCAGAATGTAATGCTCATAATGATTATCATTTTATTAATTCTGAAGGAGAAAGTAGAACTCTTGAAGATTTATCTGCATCTAGAGCAATAAATCTTGCTATTAGTAATATCCTTTTCAAAAAAATGTTAATCTTACCTTGTTTTGGAAAAAAAGAAGGAACATACTTTACTTCGGAAAAAGATTTTACTAGTGATATTGAAATATCAAAAATAATTAAAAGATCATTGGAGTTTCATTCATATTAAAAATGGGAAATTTAATAGATATAACAAATTCATTTTTTGGAAGAAGGGATATTGAATGGTATAGCCCTATAGATGTACTTTATTTTGTTAATCCTGAACTTGGATCTTTAGCATATGCTAATAAAAGTAAAATTTTAACTCCAGAGTTAATCCCTTTAATTACAAATTTTAGAGAATTACAACATATAGAAAAAAAAGAATTAATGAAAAATATTTTGTGTAAGTTAGCTATTGAATCTGAAGAAAAAAAAGTTATTGCAGCATTAGAGAATGAATCTCAAATTATAAGTTCTATACAAGATAATGTCACAACTCGTCAAAGGATTATCACTTCAGGTCAAAATTATAGATCTGATAATCAAGTAAAAATGATAGATATTCAAGCTAAAAATGCATTAGAATTTCAAAAATTAAAATACTCTACTGATGCTAGAATTGTAAATGACTATATAGACGGTGAGAAATATATTTCAGATAATGAATATAATGCTCGAAGAATTGAAGCAATTGCAAGGAGAGATGCTTTAATTTTTGAAGATAGAATGAGGACAAGTCAAATAAAAAGAATATCTAAGGATCAATTAGAAGACAAATTAGCTTATTACAATTCTGAAATAAAAAGAGCAGAAATTGCTAGAGATAAAGAAATTCAATTAAAATATATTGAAAATGAAACAATGTTACAGTCTTTAAACTTCCAAACAGAAATTGAAAGAGCAAGAATTTTAGGTGAATTGACAACAAAAACATATGATGTATTAACACAAGTAATTATTGAAGGAACAAAAGTTCTTGCTAGGAGTGGTTATACTACTTTAGAAGGTCAAGGTTTGTCTGAAAGTGCTGGTAATTTTAAATATAGAATTAGATTTAGCAATGATTGATGATAAATTACCAGAAGATATTAATTTAGAATATATTTCTAAAAATAGTTTAACATATAAAAACATAAAATCACTACCTGGAGTAGAAAAGGTAAAAATAGAAATTGAAAAAATGGGTTTTCCATTTGAAGTTTTTGAGTCTGGTATTTGTCAATCAATTTATAATGCACAAAGATTTGATTTTAAAAATTTTTTAATAAAAGTCAGAGGTTTACCTAAAAAAATAACAATATATGCAAGTCTTGATTTGAAATTATTTGAAGATTATTAAATGTATAAATAAAAATGTTTCTTTAGAAAGAATTCAAGAAATTATTTATTTTTTCAGAAAAGAAATTATAGAAAAAGAAAAACTATCTGAATTTGATAAGAAAATAAATTTAATATCCAAAAGATTAGAGAAAGATTAATTTTTTTTCTCTAATTTATATCCATTAGGAGTATCTAATACATCATATCCTGCATAAGAAATTTCATCTCTGACTTCATCTGCTTCAGACCATCTTTTTTCACTACGTAATGTTTGTCTTTTTAATGCTAATTCTTCTATTTCAACAGGTACTCTTAAATCTTCTTGAGCCATTGCTTTAATATCTAAAGAAAAGATTCTATCAAAATTGCATAATAGAGAATATTTTTCTTTAGAAGATAGAGATTTATCTTTCAAGACTCCCCACATAACTGCAAGTCCTTGAGGGGTGTTAAGATCATTAAATACTGATTCTTTAAACTTATTTAAATACACTTGAGCAGATTTACTTAACTTTTCTATATCTATCTCAGGATTTTCTTTCACTCCCAGTTCCTTTATTCGATTTTTTAATTTTTGATATGCATTTGATGCTGATTGAATAATTTCCTTTCCATAAATTAATTGTTTCCTATAATGAGAATTTAAACATAAATATCTATAAACTAATGGGCTGTATCCTTCATTTTCAAGAATATCTAAATCAATAATATTTCCTTTTGATTTACTCATTTTTTCGTCTTCACTCATTGTTAAAAAATCTGAATGAAGCCAATAATTCACAAATTTTTTTCCTGTTGCACATTCTGATTGAGCGATTTCATTTGTATGATGTATTGGGATATGATCTATGCCTCCTGTATGAATATCTATTGTTTCTCCCAAATATTTAATACACATTGCAGAACATTCAATATGCCATCCTGGGAAACCAATTCCCCAAGGAGAATCCCATTCAAGATCTCTTTTTTCTCCTTCTTTTGAAAATTTCCAAAGAGCAAAATCAGTTTTGTTTTTTTTATCTCCAATTGAAATTCTTTTACCTGCACTTAAACCTTCTATGTCTAATTTTCCTAATTCTGAGTATTTAGGAAATTTAGAAGTATCAAAATAAATTCCATCAGAAGTTTTATAAGTATAACCTTTTTCTTCTAATTTTCTAACTAATTCTATTTGTTCTTGAATATGATCTGTTGCTTTACATAAAATAACTGCTCTTTCAATATTTAATCGATCTATATCCTGAAAAAATACCTTTGTCCACTTTTCTGCAATATCTAAAGATTTATTTCCTGTTTCTCTAGCAGCTTTTTGCATTTTATCTTCTCCAGAATCAGCATCTGAGGTTAAATGACCTACATCAGTAATATTCATAACATGTTTTACATTATACCCAGCATATTCTAATGTTTTTCGTAAAATATCTGCAAAAATATATGCTCTTAAGTTTCCTATATGTGCCCTAGCATAAACAGTCGGACCACAAGTATATAATTTCACTTGAAGAGGGTCAAGAGGTTTAAATACTTCTACTCTCCTACCTAAAGTATTCATAAATCTTATTTTTTCTTTCTCTTCCATATTTATAATATTTTCAAGAGATATTTTTATACTTTTCCCTTTGTTTATCTTAAGAATAATGATCTTTTATTAGGGTTCAATTACAAATTAACTTAGAAATTTATAATGAAACTTTTTTAGTGTATTTATTATCATTTTAATTTCACTTATAGAATACTTTTTTCATTTTGTGCAGAATGCCTTGACATTTTGAACTAAATAAATTACTATTTGTGTGGGTGAACATCTAAACTTTTGTAGTTATCATCAAGGAGAATTATTGTATGGAGAAGGTGACTATAAAATATTATTTTTTATATTTCGTGGACACTTTTTTTAATGTTTTTTTGTATTGTTTTATCATAAAATCTAAAGTTGATTTTATATTATCATTTTTTGAATATTCTTGTAATGTTTTATAATATTCTTGTCTATCTTCTAACGATATATTTATTGGAGGATAATGATTCTTTAACAATATGAAATTCAATAATAATCTCCCTATTCTTCCATTCCCATCTTGAAATGGATGAATATGTTCAAATTGATTATGAATTATAGCTGCTAAAACAATTGGTTTAAAATTCTTTTTATTTTTATTATACCAGTCAATGAATTCATTTAAAGAATTACTTAATTCTCTATAATGAACACCAGCATGAATAACTTCTCCTAAAGAATTTCTTATCACAACATCTACATCTTTTCTAAATTTTCCAGCAAAAGATTTTGAACCCTTGAAACATAATAAATGTAATTTAAGGATTAATTGTAATGATAAATCTCCTTTTGTATTTTTGATATATTCTACAGCTTGTGCTACACCCTTAGTCTCTATTTCATCAGAATTTATAGCAATTTTTTTTTCTAGAATTTTCGGAACTTCATTTTCTTGTACCTTTGAGCCTTCAATAGCATTTGTATTATAAACAAAATCTTTAGTAAACACTTTCCATTCTTTTTCTGTTAAATGTAAAATTTTTATTTTATTATTTAATTTATTTAATTTTTCAATTTGACTTTTTGTTAAATAAAATGAGAATACATTAAAACTTCTTTTTTTTATTTTTTGTAAAATTATATCTTCTGCCTCATTATATTTTTTATTCAAATCAAATTCAGATAAATTTATTCCAATATACTTCCTTATCTTTTTTACAGAATTATCTTCTCTATATGAATGAACAAGATAATATTTCACACCATTATTTACTTTCCTTTTTTCTATATACATAGAATCTTAAAGGTGACCACATATATAAATATTCTCATTTTGTAGACACCTAATTAATTATGATAATTTTAAGTAAATAATGGATAGAGAAAATAATTTAAATTCATATAGTCCTATTTTATTTATGCCAGAAAAATTAGGATTAAGGCCAGCTACAATTACTATCCTTAATGGGAAAGTACTCATGGTATGTTCAAAATACCCTGATGGAGATTATTATTTGTTTCCAGGTGGAGGGATGGAATTTGGTGAGACTATTGAGCAGACTGCTATAAGAGAGACATTGGAAGAAACAGGGGTTAAAATAAAAATAAAAGATATTTTTCATATTAATGAATATATTAACAATAAAGATTGGAATGAAAGATCTATTTCAGTATTCTTTTTAGCAGAAGTAGAAGAAATAGGAGAACCTTTAACAAATGATAGTGGAAAAATAAAAGATATTGTTTGGATTGACATAAAAGATTTAAATAAATATGATGTAAAACCATCTAGAATGATTGAATTACTTCAAAATTTAGAAAAGCCTCATAAAATTTATAGCATAGATTTTAAAAATAATTAGGTAACTACTACAAGGAATACTAGAGAAATTATTTCTATCTTAAATTTATGAATTAAAAATATTTTTTTGTAGAAAATCTGATTTAAATTGTTTATATTCTTCAATACTCTTTCCGTTTAAACTTCTTTTTAACGATTCAAATTTTTCTCTCAATTCTTTATTTTTCTTTAATGTATTTATAACTCTATCATATACTTTCCTTATTCTTTTATCTCCTTTACAAAGAATATGTATTTCAATTTCCACCCCTTTTTTTGGACACTTTGTCAGAATGCCCCAACTGTCTGGATTGGAGCAAGTGCCACTTGTGTGGGTGGAAAGAATTAACAGCAAAAAAAATTAATTTCTAAGGTTTAGAACATTCTTTTTGATTAAAAGAATCATTTCTTCTGGTTTAACAACTTCTTCAGCCTTTAATACTGTAACTAACTCTTTTTCTTTAAAATCTCCAATTTTGTGATCTAAATGTTCTATAAATTCAAAAAAATCTTTTTCTTTATACTCTAAATCAGGAGTTTCATTTATTTTTTCTAATGCAATCTTTAGAATATTTTTATCAAATTTTAATATTTGATTTTTTAATATAAAATATATGTCAAATATATCCCTTATTGCAATATTTTCTCGTGTTACTAGTGCTCTAAATTTTTCAGCGAAATTCTCTTCCAAACTAATTACTTCTAATTTTACATCCTCTTCTAAGAAAGGTTCTCCCAATTCGTCAATAAATTCGTGATGTATTGATTGCTTTTTTGTTGGTTTTTTTAATTTATTTCTAAATGAAATTTCTAATTTTATATTTTGTTTAGAAGTATCTATTATTGAATCATAATTTGTTATAATTTCTAGGCCAATAATTTTATTTTCATCAGAGTTAATCATTTTCCAGCCACTGCCTAAAATATTACTTGTTTTTAGATTTAAACTTTCTAAAATTTGAATAAGTTCTCTTCTTAAATCATCTAATATCTTTCTAACTCGGGTTTTAGAGAAATTTTTTACATCTTGATTAAAAACAAAATCTAAATCTTCACTTAACCTATAAAATCCTAGATAACATTTATTTAAACAAGTCCCACCTTTGAATACTAATTTTTTAATTTTATGTTCACTAAGTTTATGCAAAATTCTGGTTAAATGATAATCTTTTTCTATTAACCTTGCTGAGAATGCTGTTTTATGCCCGATTCTTAAAAATTCACTTTTTAAATCAATCTTAGTTTCCATTTTTTATCCAATAATTTAGTTCCAGTATTTTTTATTGTTGTATAGTAATTTAATGCTTTTTTTCTTTTAAGTAAATTAAACAAATTATTACTATTAGTTAATAATCCAACTAATTTAATTACTTTGTTGCTGTCATAAATAATTGCATAATCTATTAATTTTTTTTCATTAAATGAAATCTTTTTTATTTGATTTAATACTTGTTTTAATCCACCTAAGTATTCTGGGTAGTTTAATGCATCAATTATTGTTCTTTCTTTGTCTGAATAAAGAGAACTTTCTTCTATTCCAAAAATAGTTTTAGATTTTACTTTGAAAAATTTAATTTGATAATTCAAAATTTTCTTATCTGTAGAATATTTTGTGTTAAAGATAAATAATTTATTTGGAATTTGTTCTGTGAATCCATGATGATTATATGCATTAAATAATCCAATATAATATGTATCTTCTATTAAGTTTTTGACAATTTCTAACTCATCTATTAATGGAGTTTTTTCTATTGAAGAAATAGGGACAATTGTATAAACACTTCTTTTTAGTGGAATGAGTCGCTTCTTATTTAGCATTGATTTAATGAGATATTCTGGATTTTTTGAAAGATTTTGTTTCTTAATTAATTCAAGAAGTTCAGTTCTTTTAATGATGTTATATTTTTTATATTCAAGAATAGCTTGAAGTCTTTCTTGATTTGGGGTCAATCCCATTCTTTTTATCTTTTTAGATAAGTTCTTATTTACTACCATATCTAAAATAAAAAAAATAAGTATTTAAAACTTGTGTGACTTAAAATCCTACCTAAAAGGCAATAAAATTAGTTCTTTTTAAGATTATTTAGATTCTGTATGGATAAAAAAGACCCATATAAACATAAAGAAAGATACCATAAATGGCTAAAAGAGAATATCTCTGGAATAAAAGAAATTTCTTTAACAAATTCATCACTAATTCTAGCTTATTTATATGATATGCAAGAAGGACTGAATGTTTCAATAAAATCGAAAAAAGGTCCAAGAAGTTATACAAGACTAAATAATATAATTCAAAGAATGGTTTTTTTAGCAAAGAAATTCGAAGAGCTTTACAATTTAAAAGATCTATCGCAAATAAATGAAGATATTTTACATAATTACTTCAATGGAATAAGAAATGGAACAATTAAAAGAGTTGATGGAGGCATATATAGAGATCCGGCTAATTTTGTTAAAGTTTTCAAGGCATTTTGGCATTGGTGGATGAAAGTCAATAGAAAACAAGAAAATGAGATAAAAGATATTACAATTGACCTAGATACTAGATGTGATAAACCAAAATGGGTTTATATGACTGAAGAACAAATTCAAAAATTATGGGAAAAGGCAAATTCTGAATATAAAGTCTTAATATCCTTTCTTTATGATTCGGGAATTAGAGCTCCAACAGAATTATTAAATATAAAGATTTCTGATTTTCATAATGATTTTCAAGAATTAAATATCCGAG
>JAEWUG010000045.1 GCA_023397215.1 Nanobdellota archaeon
GTTATATACCGTTCTCTTTTTGAGAATAAATTCATTAATTTAAATCAAAATCTTTAGAAAAATATTTTAATCTTGTTGATTGTATTCTTAATATTTTAATATATTCTTTTAAATTTAATATTTTCATACATCCTTAAATTAAAATAAATTTTTAAAAGATTAATAAATAACTAAATATTAATTTTATTATAAGGAGGTGTAAAGTATGAATCAAAAATTAATGTTTTTTATGTTATTTTCTGTATTTATGATAAGCCTTGTTATTGGTGCTCAAGGAACACAAAATGTAGACTCTAGTAATATTGTTAGTACAAGTTTAAACTTATCAAATCAAGGTGATGAAACTCAATTACAAAATCGTGTTCAAATAAAACTCCAAGAAGGAAATTATGAAAATACAGAAGGTAAACAAATTCAAGTTCAAAAAAGATCAGATAATTTACTTGAATTAAGTTCAGATGGACTAAAAGCAAAAACAGGGTTAAACATTGAAACATCTACTGAAGAAGGAAAAACTTTATTTAATGCAAAACTTTCAAATGGAAAAAATATGGAAGTAAAAATTATGCCAGATACTGCAAGTGAAAGAGCACTTGAAAGATTAAGATTGAATGTGTGTTCTGAAGAGAATAATTGTTCTATTGAACTTAAAGAAGTTGGTAATGGTAATCAAACAAAAGCTGCATATGAAGTTAAAGTAGAAAAACAAGCAAGAGTTTTAGGCTTATTTAAAACAAAGATACAAGTTCAAGCACAAGTTGATGCTGAAAATGGAGAAGTAATTCAAACAAAGAAACCTTGGTGGGCATTTTTAGCTAGTGAGTCTGAAGAATAAATTTTTATTTTTCTTTTTTTTATTTATAATCCAGAATTTTTTTATTTAATTTATCTAATATTAAACCTGAACCAAATCCAAATAATCCTCCAATTGTAGAATTAACTATTCTTGTTAAAGGTTCATATTTTACAACTAAATTTTCTAAAAATGATTGATTATTTAATGAATTAATTTATTCAATATTTAAATCTCCAAGTTTATAACCTAAGTAAATTCCGATAGTCATACCAATTGTTCCAATTAAATATTTTGCAGGGTCATTATTCACTTTTTGATACAAATAAAAATTCTCCATATTAATAATAAATAAATAAATATATTTTTTAAATATAATTTTGATTTAAGTTTATTTTTTCAAATTTTAATTCTTTTATTAAAAGTATATATTCAACTTCATTAATCTTTAAAAAATTTAAGAAAATTAAAGTTTAAATTAAGAAGATGAATAATCATGAAAAATTAGAAAGTAAAGTTATGAAAATAAATCCTGAGCTAATTCAGAGAGATTATAAAGGAAAATATCTTCCTTTTTGTTCATTTCATGGTCATATAGGTATAATTGAAGACGAAACAAAGTGCAAAAAGGTATATTGTGTTCATTATAATAAATTTTATCTTAAATAATAATCAAACTTTAACTTCAGACAATCTTTTTTTAAATTCTTTTAAATATTTTCTTGGAAAATGAGCTCCTGAAGCTTTTTTATGTCCTCCAAAAGAAGAATTTTCAAAACCTTGTATACATTCTCTTAGAATATCTGGTAGATTAATATTTTCTTTTCCAGTTCTTGATGATATCTTAATAATATTACTAAAAAAGGATTTTTTTTCTGCTAAGATTATTGTTTTTTTGGGATATTCTAGAGATAATTTAGAAATTAAGGCCCCTTTTAATGGATATTTTGATTTTACAAAAAAATAAGTTATATTCCCTAATTCCTCCTGATTTTTATTATAAGATTCATATAATTTTTGTAATTCGTTTTCTACTTTATTGGAATAATTTTGTAATTTATCTATTTCTGTATAATTTTTTAATTTTAAAATCATTTTAAAAATTTTATTTATATCTTTATTAAAATAAATAATAGAATTTGATAAAGTAAGAACTATTTTCTTAAAAAAAAAGTTAAACTCTATTCTTTCCTTGTTTAAGAATGAATTTATATAAGAATTATTTTCCTTATATTTAAATCCATAATCTGAAACAGTTCCTGCAACTCCCAACCAATAATTTTCTTTAAAGATTTCTTGAACCATACGACTACATGGAGTATATTTATTTTTTTTATTATAATAAACAAAAACTTCTTTTGGGAGATTAATATTTTTTTGATGATGGTCTATAAATAAGATTTCTTTTTTTTGTTTTAAATAAAATTTAATTATATCAATAATACTGCTATCTGCTAAATCTACAAATATTATCTTATCAAATTTTTTATATTTATTAAAATTAAATTTATCTCCATGATTAAAGGAAAGATGCTTTATTTTTTTTGTTTTTTTAATACAAAAATTGTATAATAAAACACCAGAAGCTATTCCATCTAAATCATTATGATGAATAATTAAAACAGAATCATTGAGATGGATATTTTCTAAGAATTGTTTTACTCTTTTCATTGATTAAATAACATTAAAATAATTTTAAATGTTTCTAAAGAATTAAATTCCTTTTCTATATGATTTTATTGAGTTGATTATTGGTAATTGTGAATCTATTTCTTTTACATATCTAATATCTTCAATAGTATAAAATGCATTTGGATTTACTTGGTTTACTATTTCTAAAAAAGATTTAAGTTTTTTTCTACTCATTACTGAAAAAATTATTTTTACTTTCATATAAGCACCATTTGCATCTAAAACTGTTAATCTAAAACCTTTTTCCTTTAATGTTTCAATTAATTTTTTTGTGTCTTTTTGAGGAATAATTCTAACCATTATTTTTCCAATACATAACTTTTCTTCAATTAAAATTCCTATAAAATTTCCTGATGCAAATCCAGCAGCATACATAATATATAACCAAATATTTGTCACATTTTTCATTATTTGTTGCATTGCAATTAACCAAATTAATACTTCAAAAAAACCTAATAAAGGAGCTAAAACTCTTTTTCCTTTAGATACAAATATAATTCTAATTGTGCCTAAACTTACATCTATAATTCTTGAAAAGAATATTAATAAAGGTAAAATTACCATATTAAATACCATCGAAGAACTCACTATTTGTTATTATATAAATCTTTCTTTTTAAAATTACAAATTCAAAGATACAAAATTATTTAAAGAAAATTGTTTAGAAATTCCTTGTAATGAGAGTTGAACATGATACAAAATTAGACTTTGATGATGTATTAATTAGACCTAAGAGAAGTACTCTTTCTTCTAGAAAAGATGTTAATTTAGAAAGAACATTTAAATTTATTCATAGTGGTAGAACTTGGACAGGTATACCTATAATTGCATCAAATATGGATTCTACTGGTACATTTGAAATGGCAGAAACTTTATCTAAATATGAAATTATAACTGCTTTGCATAAATTTTATTCAATAGATGAATTAAAACAATTTTTACCTATATTAAATAAACCAGATTATATTGCATATACATTAGGTATTAAAGATGAAGATTTTGGTAAATTAAAAGAAGTTTTAAATGAAAATTTAGGAGAATATTTTAACTTTATTGTGTTAGATGTTCCAAATGCATATTTACAGAGATATGTTGAAAAATTAAAAGAATTAAGGAATCTTTGTCCAAAACACACAATTATTGCAGGAAATGTTGTAACAAATGAAATGACTGAAGAATTAATTTTATCAGGAGCAGATATTGTAAAAATTGGAATTGGTAGTGGTTCTGCTTGTACAACTAGAAGAATGACTGGAGTAGGTTATCCTCAATTAAGTGCAGTTATTGAATGTTCAGATGCTGCTCATGGTATAACTAATTCAAATCCAGGATGTGGCTTAATAATAAGTGATGGTGGAGCAGTTTATCCTTGTGACATTGCAAAGGCATTTTGTGCTGGTGCTGATTTTGTTATGTTAGGTTCTTTATTTTCTGGTTATGATCAATCTAATGGTGAAATTATTGAGAAAAATGGAAGAAAATATAAACAATTTTATGGAATGAGCTCTTCAAAAGCCCAAGAGAAGTATTATGGAAAAGTATTTGAATATCGTGCTAGTGAAGGAAGAGTTTTAGAAGTTCCATATAAAGGAGATGTTAATATTTTTATTCAAGAATTATTTGGTAGTCTTAGAAGTACAGCAACATATATTGGAGCAAGAAAATTAAAAGAATTCTCAAGAAGAGCAACTTTAATTAGAGTAAATAATCAATTGAATAAAAGTTTAGAAAAATATGATAACATTTCTTAAATTTAGAAATCCAGAATAAAACATAACATATTTAAATTAGTTTTTATTGGTATTTGTATAACTTTATCATGGTAAAAAAAATAAATTTTAATGATAAAAAGAAGTTTTTATTAGTTATTATTTTAATGTTAATTATAATTATTTTACCTAATGTAAAAGC
>JAEWUG010000002.1 GCA_023397215.1 Nanobdellota archaeon
TGTTTGTAAAAAATATGGAATTAAAATGGTTGATGGAGTTTGTCCACAATTAAGACAAAGTAGTGTTTTAATAAAAAATTATGAGGAAAAATGAATAAGAAAATTGCTCTTTTTCATCCATGGATAAAAAGTAGGGGTGGAGCAGAAAAAGTTGTTTTGGAACTTTCTAAATTAAAGGGTTATGATATTGATATTTATACTTGGGTTTATGATTCAGATAACACTTTTGAGGAATTTAAAGAATTGAATGTGAAAGTTATTGGGCCTATGTTTATGAAAAAACATTCTAGAGGTTTTATTTCTAGAGGATTATTTTTGTTTAGTAGTTTCTTTTCTAAAATTCCTTTAGATAGATATGATTTATTTTTTATTTCTACATCTGGAGTTGGAGAATTTATTACTTTTAGAAATTATAAGAAAGGGAAAACCTATGCTTATTGTCATACTCCTTTAAGAGCTGCAAGTGATGATGTTTATTCTTGGCAATTAAAAAATAGAAATTTTTCTTTTATTAAAAAAATATTATATATTACTGCAGTAAAATTTTATAATCTCTTAGAAAAAATTGCTTGGAAAAAATTAGATTATATTATTTTTAATTCAAATTTAAGTAAACAAAGAGCAGTTGATAAAAATATTTTGAGAAAAGATGCAAAAGTTAGTGTAATTTTTCCTCCTTTAAATTTAGAAAAATTTAAGAACAATAAACTTAAACGAAAGAAATATTTCATTTATGTTTCAAGATTAAACTGGGATAAAAGACAAGATTTGGTTTTAGATTCTTGGGAAAAATTTTATAAAAAAAATAAAAATTTTAAATTAATTTTAATTGGTGGAGTTGAAGATTTAAAATATTTTAATATACTAAATAATAAACTTAAAACATTAAAAGATGTAGAAATTAAAAAGAATTTACCTTTTGATGAAATCATAAAATTATATAAAAATTCTTTTTGTGGATTATTCTTAGGTTATAAAGAAGATTTTGGAATTGTCCCTTTTGAAGTTTTAGGCTCTAATCGACCTTTAATTGCGGTTAATGAAGGAGGATATGTTGATTTAATTAAAAATAATGAAAATGTTTTTTTTATTAAAGAAAGTAATAATAAAACTAAGATGATTAAAGAATTAAGTGATATTATGGATAGAATTACAAAAATAAAATTAAAAAAACAATCTTTAAAATTGGAAGACAATTTTTTAGAAAAAATCGTAGAGGTATTGAAATGAAAAAAATAAAAGTTTATTTACAATACCCTTGGAAATTTCCTGATAGTCCTTATTATAAATATTTATTACAAGAACATCCTAAAGAGATTGAATATTTGAATGTTGAAAAGCAAAAAGGGGTAATTACAAATAAAGCTAAATTTTTATTTTCAAATAAAATGAAGAAAATAATTAGAGATCTAGTTAAGATTTTTTACCCTTCTATGATTAATGCTCATTTGAGCCCTAAAGGAGATTACGATTTAATTCATTGTGCTCACTGTTTAAGTAAAAATAAAGATAAACCTTGGATTGCGGATATAGAAGGAATAATCTCATTATTTGTTTCTACCCATTCTACAAAAAAAGGTATTATGAATTTGAATAAAATTATTAATTCAGATAATTGTAAAAAAATACTTCCTTGGACAAATCAAATTAAAAAAGAATTATTAACTTGGATACCAAATTTAAAGGATAAAGTTGAAGTTGTTTATCCTGCAATTCCCTTTATAAGTTATGAAAAAAAGCAGTCTAAAAATATAATAAATTTAGTATTTATTGGTAGATATTTTTATCTTAAGGGGGGATTTCATACTTTAGAAGTTATGGATATATTGACTAAAAAATATAATAATGTTAATGCTCTCTTTGTTTCAGAAGTCCCAAATGATATAAAATTGAAATATTCAAAAAACAAAAAAATAAAAATTTATAACTTAATGTCCCAAAAGGATTTATTTGAAAAAATTTATTTAAAGGGAAGTATCTTAATTTATCCTGGTTATTCTGATAGTTTTGGATTTGTATATCTTGAGGCAATGAGTCTTGGAATTCCAATAATTACTGTAGATGGTTATGCAAGAAAAGAAATTATTGATGAAGGAAAAACAGGATTTATAATTGAAAGACCCAAATCATTTACTTGGGAAGACTCAAAAAAATTGGAAATAGATTTAATACAAGAAATAGTTAAAAAAGCATCAATACTCATTGAAGATAGTGTTTTAAGAAATAGGATGTCTAAAGAATGTATAAAAGTTATTAAAGAAGGAAAGTTTTCTATAAAAGAGAGAAATAAGAAAATGAAGAAGATTTATGAAGAAACTTTAAAGTGAAACAAAAATGGGAACACTATAACCTACTTATGATACAATATCTGTAACACATACAAAACATTTAAATATATTGAAGTATCTTATATTTTATGAAAAAAAGTCTACTCTTTCAGGTTTTATATGAACAGCAAAAAGATTTTCTTGATATAACAAATTTAATTAGGCGAGACAAGGTAAGTGAAGTTATTTCTTATTTAAAATTAAAAATGCCTTTGATAATTACAGGTTTGAGACGTTGTGGGAAGTCTTCTCTTTTAAGATTAATTAAAGATGATTTAAATTTAAAAGAAAAAGAATTTTTATATATTAATTTTAATGATGAAAGATTAATCTCTTTTGAGAATGATAATTTTCAAGATATTTTAGATTATTTGGGTGAAAATGATTATAATAAAAAAATTTATCTTTTTTTAGATGAAATTCAAGAAGTTGAGAATTGGGAAAAATGGGTTGATAGAATTAAAGAAAAGTTTTCAATAATAATAACTGGTTCAAATTCTCAAATGTTAAGTTCAGAGATTTCTAGTATTTTAACTGGAAGATCAATTAATATTAATCTTTTTCCTTTTAGTTTTGAAGAATATTTGAATTATAAAAAAATTGTAATTAAAGACATTAATTTAGATAAAAATTTACAAAATAAGATAAAGAGATATTTTAATGAATTTTTGTTAAATGGTGGAATGCCTAAAATGATTTTAAATAATGAAAAGATTATTTTAAGAGAATTATATGAAAATATTATTTATAGAGATATTATTAGAAGATTTAATCCAAATTTAACAAAGCCAATAAAGGAAATTTCAACTTATTTATTATCTAATGTTTCGAGTGATGTTAGCTTAAGAACATTATCTAAGGTTTCTGGAATTAAAAATTTAGGAGTTTTAGGAGAAATATTATCTTCTTTTGAAAAAGCATTTTTATTCTTTACAATAAATAAATTTGATTATTCCATAAAAAAACAAATACAAAATCCAAGAAAAATTTATTCAATAGATTTAGGATTCCCAAGCAATTTAGGATTTAAATTTTCAGAGAATGAAGGTAATATTTTAGAAAATTTTGTTGCTATTTCTTTAAAACAAAAAAATAAAGAATTTTATTATTTTAGAGATAAAAAAGAATGTGATTTTTTAGTCAAAGAAAAAAATAAAATTATTCAAGCAATACAAGTAACAAAAGAATTAAATGAAAAAAATAAAAGTAGAGAAATTGATGGTTTATTAGAAGCAATGAATAAATTTAATTTAAGAAAGGGTCTTATTTTAACATTAGATGAAGAAGATGAATTAAATATTGATAAAAAAAAGATAAATATAATTCCTATTTGGAAATGGTATTTAACAAAATAAGATGTCAAAAGAATGTATAAAAGTTATTAAAGATGAAATGTTTTAAATAAATGAGAGAAATAAAAAAATGAATAAAATTTATGAGGAAATTTTGAGATGAAATATATGGAACCAAAAGTTTCAATAATTCTTTTAAATTGGAATGGTGCTAAAATTAGTTTTGATTGTATTAAAACACTAATCAAAAAAACTAGTTATTCTAACTATAATATCATTTTTGTAGATAATGGTTCTCATGATGATTCTGTTGAAGTAATTCAGAATAATTTCCCAAATGTAGATATTATAAAAAATAAAACTAATTTAGGTTTTCCTAAAGGAATGAATGTGGGAATGAGATATGCAAAGGATAAATATAACCCTGATTATTACCTTTTATTAAATAATGATTTATTATTCTTTGAGAAAAAATGGTTAAGAGAATTAGTTTTTTCTTTTAAAAATAAAAAAATAGGAATTGCAAATCCTGTTTTGTTGTATCCAAACAAAGAAATTCAAAGAATAGGAAGTAAAATTAAAAATGATAAAGATCTAATAATTAATTCTGTTACCTCTATTCCTGAAAAAATAAATTTGGAATTTAGAAAAAAGAAATTAAGAGAAATTGATCTTTTTTTAGGTGCTTGTTTTTTAATAAAATCTGATTTAATCAAGGAAATTGGTTTTTTAGACGAGAGATATTCACCCTATTTAATTGAAGACTTAGAATATTCTTATAGGGCTAAGAAAGCTGGTTATAAAATTGTTACAGTGACATCTAGTAACGTAATCCATTTATTTCATGAGACTTTTAATACACAAATAATTATAAATAAAAAAAAGGATATTCAAAGGGTATATGTGGTTTTAAGAAATTCTTTTTTATTTTCTTTAGATTATTTAGGTTGGATTAAAAGCTTCTTTTTAACACTGCCCTTATTATTCTTTACTTGTCTCTTTGAAAAGAAAGATAAATCAAGAGGAAATAGTTTCTTTAATTTTAAACTTCGAAAATTTCCATTAAATAGAATTATTAACTTTTTTAAATCAATTAAAGATGGAATAAGATTATATTTTAAAAGGAGAGATGATTTTATTAGATGATGAAATTACATTTAGGTTGTGGAAATGACTATAAAAAAGGTTATGTAAATTGTGATATTACTAATAAGGTTAAAGTTGATAAAATCGTAGACTTAGAAAAACCTTTAACGATGTTTAAAGATAATTCTGTTGATGAAATTGTTTGTAATCATACATTAGAACATATAAATAAGTTTATTCCTTTAATGGAAGAATTGCATAGGATCTGTAAAGATAATGCAATAATAAAAATCAAAGTTCCTTATTTTGCATATTCTGGTGCATTTCAAGATCCAACTCATGTAAGATTTTTTACATTACAAACATTTGAATATTTTAGTAAAGAAAGTGGTTTAAATTATTATTCTTCTGCTCGTTTTAATGTTTTAAAAAAAGAATTAAATTTTTCTATTAAAAAAAGACATTTAATAATCGATTTTGTAATTAATCATAATCAAAGAATATACGAAAGATTATTTTCAAGGGTCTTTCCTTGTGCTCAATTAAATGTAATGTTAAGAGTTATTAAATAAAAACAGTAATTCTTATAAAGATTATTTTTATTCTTTTATTATGAATAATCGGAAGATTTTTTTGGTTACTGGTGGGTGTGGTTTTATTGGTTCTAATTTTATTAGGTATTTGTTAAATAAATATCCTGATTATTCTGTTGTTAATTTAGATAAATTAACTTATGCTGGTAATATTCATAGTTTAAAAGATTTTGATAATTCTCCAAGGTATAAATTAATTATTGGGGATATTTGTAATAAGGATTTAGTTAATCAAATTGTAAAAGATGTAGATGTTATTGTACATTTTGCAGCAGAAAGTCATGTTGATTTATCTATTTTTGATAGTAGAATTTTTGTTGAAACAAATGTTTTAGGTACACAAACATTATTAGAAGCAGCAAAGATGAATGGGAATAAAAGATTTCATTATATTTCTACTGATGAAGTTTTTGGGGAAGCTATTAATGATAAGTTTAGAGAATCAACTCCTTATTCACCTAGAAACCCTTATTCTGCATCAAAAGCTGGAGCAGATCATTTAGTAATGGCTTATTATTATACTCATAAATTGCCTATAACTATTTCAAATTGTTCTAATAATTATGGGCCTTATCAATATCCTGAGAAATTATTTGCAAGAGCTATTACTAATTTATTATCTGGTGAGAAGATTCCTCTTTATGGTGACGGAAAGGGTATTCGAGATTGGATTTATGTTGAAGATCATTGTAGAGCTTTAGATTTAATAATCCATAAAGGTAAATTAGGTGAGACTTACTGTATTGGTGGAAATTGTGAAAAAACAAATAAACAGATTGCTCAAGCAATATTATCTGAGTTAAACCTTTCTGAAGATAATATTAATTACATCTCTGAAAGACCTGGTGCTGATTCTAGATATGCTATAGATTTTAAGAAAATTAAAGAAGAATTAGATTGGGAACCTTTGATTAATTTTGAGGAAGGTGTTAAAAAAACAGTTGAATGGTATAAACAAAATAAAGAATGGTGGTTACCTTTAAGAGAATCTATGATTAAAAACAGAGACCAATTTAAAGATACATTTTCAAAGTTTAAAGAAGAATCAAAGAATTAATGAATTATATTTTTCTAAATTTAATGATGTATCTTTTGGTATTTTTAATTCAATATCTGTTATTGATATTTTTCCTATTTCTTTTTTAGGACTAATTTCTTTCGCATAATCGTAAACTGTTTTTTTAGTTCCACCAATATGAATTATTCCAGTTATTTCCTTATTAATTAATAACTTTATTTTTTTTGCAGTTTCTTTTACATGTTCTCTAATTGTCCATTGATCTTTGAAAGCATTTTCATATGGAAAAGGATCTTTACCAAAACTAGTTCTAATTATTAAAGAATTGTCATATAGCTTAACTGCACATTCCCCTCCTAATTTAGACCAAGCATATTTATTTATTGGTAAGAGTTCGTCTTCTTCTTTATAATTACCTTTATCTCCTTTGAAAACATAATCTGTTGAGATATAAATTAATTTTATATTTTTATTCATACAAATTTTAACAATGTTTCCTGTACCAATAATGTTAGTTTCAAGAGCATTTTTAGAATCTTTTTTTATTTCTTGTAAATTTGTAATAGCTGCGCAGTGGAT
>JAEWUG010000048.1 GCA_023397215.1 Nanobdellota archaeon
CAATAAATCAGGTTTAATATACAAAAAGAGAAATAGAAATAATATAGAAAATATCATTAAAAAGAATCCATAATCTCTTTTATGATTATATAAAGTTTTATTTCTAATTTCATTAAAATTAAACATAAAAAATATAAAAAAACAAAGTTTAAAATACTTACCTTTTAAGATCTATTGTACAACCACTAACCATTGAAAAACCCTCAAGAGATGCTTCAACCCCAACAAAATTATTTTTTATTTTAACACTAGGATAATATAAAACATCTTCTTCTAAACAAAGAATACGATTTTTAGAACAATCAACATAAATGTTTTCAATAACATCAAAGCCTCCAAAAATTTGTGCTAAATAAATCGTATATTCTTGATTAGAAAAACCATATATCTTAAGATTTTTAGAATTTAAACAATCAACAAATAAATTAATTTTTTCTCGGTTTATTAAACTTAAATTAGAATAAGATAAATTAATTTGATGAGGATTATCTTCAATTAATAAATTTTTAATTGGATAAATAAAAGGTATAATCTTATCCCCTTTAAAATTAAAATAAATATTTCGAATAGAACCTTCTATAATTATTGTAGAATTATATATTGAAGAATCATTAATAAATTCTAAATTATGTATTACAAAAGATAAATTTAACTGATTAAATAAACTTAAAATTTTTTTTTCAACAATTTTATCAGGATTACTTAAATTAGAATAAACAATTAAAAAAATTAAGATAAAAAAACACAAAAAAGAAATAAATACATAAATATTATTTTTATTCTTAAAAAGATTAAATATTTTATTCATAATTAAGAATTAATTAACTAACTTTATAAATTTTCTTTAATATAACAAAAATAATTTTAAATTAATTCCAAAAAAGATTTAACTTGACTAATATATTCTTTAAAATCGGATTTTAAAACATCTTCATAATTATCAATAGTTGTTCTAATAATATATTTATCATAAATTCCTCTCATAAATTTAACCATTGGTTTTTTATCCCAATTATCTTCATAATCTTTAACCAAGTCAGCAGAAATACTTAATTTAATTTCACCTTTATTTGTTTTTTCTTGTTTTCCATCTCTTTCAATAACAGCATCAGTCATTCCTAAAATATGCCATTCAACTTTAATTACAAATTTAAAATAATCTGTAACTCTTCTACCACCTTCCCATTTTAATTGTATCTCTTTTCCAAAATCACTTAATTTTTCAACATATTCACTTTCCTTAACACCATAACCATTATCTTTTAACCAATTAAAACAAAAACCATATAATTCAGAATAATTCCAATACCCCTTCTTCTTAATAGTTTGTTTAGCAACATTACTACTTACTGACATAATATAAATATAAATAATTAATATATAAATCTTTTTAAAAAATTATTTTAACTTTTTAAATTCATCAACTAAAGAATCAATTTCATTTTCTAAATTAGATATAGTCTCTTTTAGAATTTTTTTAGGATTATTTCCTTCAATATGTAATACAGGATTTTTAGAAGGGTGATCCCTTTTCCAAACAGCTAATTTAGCACCATTTTCATTTAAATAAACTCTTAAAAGCTCTGCAATTGTTAAATTATTTAATTCAATATCTAAAGAATCTTTCTCATCACTCAAAATTTTAATTTCCATAATATTATGTTAAAATATACCTTTAAAAGGTTTTTGATTAATTAATAATATATTCATAATAGTTATCATAAGGGATAGACCATTTAACTACTTCTTTTTTAGAAGCATTTTCCATTATTTTTCTAAATAATCTAATGGAGTTACCATGTGCAGAAATAGCTACATTACAATTATTTTCTTTCATATATTTCTTCAAGTATTTAATAAAATCTTTAACTCTTTTTTCAACATCATTAAAAGATTCTCCCTTTGGTGGTCTAACATCATAACTTCTATGCCACAAATCATATTTTTCATATCCATTTTTTATTACAATATCATAATGAGTTTTACCAGATAAGTTACCATAATCTCTTTCAATAATCCTATCATCTTCAATTATTTTTGTACATTCAGGGTGAAATTTCAAGACTTCTTTTAAGGTATCTTTTGAACGAGAAAGACTAGAGTGAAATGCTACATTAAATTTTTTATTTTTTAACCTCAATGCAACAATTTTGGCATCATTAACACCAGAATTAGTTAACTTAGAATCAATTTTACCAGTAAAAATATTATCTCTATTATAAGTTGTTTGCCCATGCCTAAATAAATAAATTCTCAAATCCTCCTTTTTCATAATTATAAAAAACAAGATGAATATAAAAAACTTTTTATAATAACTAATTCAATTATTAATATGATAATGCCTATTGTTATAATTATTTTAGTTATTATTGGTTTGATTTATTTTAAATTAGAACACAAGGGTAAAATAATCAAAACAGTGATTTTAATAGCATTAGCATTATTAATCTATTTTTCACTTACTAAAGTTGTTTCATTACAAGAAATAGATCTTACTTCTCCAAGACAAGTTGCAAATGTATTATACACTTATGTTGGTTGGATAGGAAATACATTAACACAATTATGGGACATAGGAAAAGAAACAGCAACAATAGTGGGTCATACTATCAAATTAAATGAAACAGAAATAACAAAAAATCTTTCAAATAATTAATGCCTGTATAGCTCAGTAGGTAGAGCGTCACATTGGTAAAAAAATAAAAACATTTTTTAAAAGATAATATCCAAAAATGTGGAGGTCGTGAGTTCAATCCTCACTACAGGCTTTAAAAAGTTCAAATAGACAAAAAATTAAGAACATTTGCAAAAGATACCCAAACAAAATAAGGAATTAAACTAAAAAAAGCAAATTTACTAATCTTTCTCGAGGATAAAATCAGACTAATAATAGAAATTAATAAGAATATTATAACAATAAATGCAAACAAAGGATTTCTTAATCCAAAATAAAAAACACTCCAGAGGATATTCAGAACAAAATTAAACCCAAATAATAAAATAATCTTTTTTTTCTCTTTTGAATTAATCCATACAAAATATAAACTTAAAGCAATTAAAAAAAATAAGATATTCCAAACAATTGGAAAAACAAAAGAAGGTGGAGTAATACTTGGTTTAATAGAATCATACCATTCACTATTAACACTTTGACTAGTAAATAAACTCCCAATAAAAGCAACACCAAATACAATTAAAAAACAAAAGATCAAAATTTTCCAATTTATTTTTTTAAAAAGAAAATTATTCATAACTTAAATAAAATAAAGCAATATAAAAGATTATCTAATTGAATAAAAAACCAAATAAAGATTTATAAAATAAGATAAATTAGTAATTTTATGACAATATTAACTCTTGATAGAAAAGAACTAGAAAAAAAAGTGGGTCCAATCACTTCTGAAATATTAGATAAAATTACAATGATGGGGACACCAGTAGAAGAAGCAAATGAAAATGAAATCTCAGTAGAAATATTTCCTAATAGACCTGATTTATTATCATTACAAAATTTTGCAAAAGCATTAAACTTATATTTAGAAAGAAAAAAGATATCACAAATAAAAATAAACTCTCTAAAACAAGAATATATTGTCAAAGTAGATAAATCTGTTAAAGAAGTAAGACCTTACACTGTTTGTGCAATAGTTAAAGGCTTAAAATTTGATGATGAAAATATAAAACAAATTATAGATATACAAGAAAAATTACATAATTCAATAGGTAGAAAAAGAAAAAAAATAGCAATAGGAATTTATCCATTAGAAAAAATATCTTTCCCAATAACTTACAAAGCAGAAAAACCAGAGAATATTAAATTTCAACCCTTAGAAACAAATGAAATTATGAATGCAAATCAAATATTAAAAAAACATCCAACAGGACAAGAATATTCAAATTTATTAAAAGATAAAAAATTATACCCTATTTTTATTGATTCAAATAAACAAATATTAAGTATGCCTCCAATAATTAATTCCCATAATATTGGAAAAGTTACAACACAAACAAAAGATATTTTTATAGAATGCTCAGGATTTGAGTTATATTATTTAAATAAAACATTAAATATTTTAATTTCTAGTTTTGAAGAAATGGGAGGATTAATTTATCCTGTTAAAATTTTAGATAAAACAAATAGAATTACTCCAGAATTAACTCCACAAAAGATGGATATTGATTTAAGAAAAATAAACAAAAATTTAGGATTAGATTTAAACGAAAAACAAATAACTAAATTATTATATAAAATGGGTATTGAATTAAAAAAACAAAAAGATCAATATTATGCATTAATTCCTCCTCAAAGAACAGATATATTACATTGGATAGATTTAGTAGAGGAAGTAGCAATAGCTTATGGTTATAATAACTTTAAACCAATCATTCCAAAAATATCAACAATTGCTCAAGAACATCCAAGTTCAAAAAAAAGAAAATTAATTTCAAACATATTAATAGGCTTAGGATTATTAGAAGTATCATCATATCATTTAACAACTAAAAAAAATATTAAAAAGATTTATTTTGACTTTAATGATTTAATTCAAGTAGAAAATTCAAAAACACAAAGAGACACATTAAGACATGATTTACTGACAAATTTATTAGAGATTTTTTCTGAGAATTCAGATGCAACATATCCACAGAAAATTTTTGAGATTGGAAAAGTTTTTGAAAAAGATAAAGAAAATAAAACACAAACAAAAGTAATTGAAAAAGAAAAATTATCAATAGCATTAACAAATGAAAATGTAAACTATACAGAACTAAAACAGATATTAGATTATTTATTTAAAATGTTAAATATAATAAATTATAAAATTGAAAATAATGATAATCATCCAGCATATATCAAGGGAAGAAGTGGAATTATAAAAGTGGGAGATAAAGAAATAGGAACAATTGGAGAAATAAACCCAAGAGTATTAAAAAATTGGAAACTTAAAATGCCAGTAGTAAGTTTAGAATTAGAATTAACTTTTTTACTTAACCAAAATAATTAGAATTATTATCCAAATTAGATTTTTCATTTTCAAAATTTATCTTATCCAATAAATCATAAATTTGTTTTTTAAGAAAAGACCATTTTTCATAAGAATTTTTAATAAATTCTGCTTCCTTTTCTTCATTATAAATAGTATCTAATTTCAGAGATAGGAGATTTAATTTAGAAATTTCATTATACATTTGTTTAATTAATTTTTTATCTTCATTATTAAAATATCTAACTAGAGAGATTATAAATAAAGGAGGTGATATAGGGTTTAAAAAAAATTCAAATAATTGTAAATAACCATTTAACTTTTCAACTATCGTTCTTCTTATATCTCTTAATAAATAACCTGAATCTTTTTCACAAACTTTTAACAAATCAAAATCATCTAATAAACTCTGAAAACTAGGTAAATTATATTTAAACAAGTCATATTCAATTCTTAATTCTTCAAGTTTCTTTTTATTATCTTCCATTTTAAAAATAATCTGGGACTGGAGAGAATCGAACTCTCGACACCATGGTCTTCAGCCATGTGCTCTCCCACTGAGCTACAGCCCCTTTATACCCAATATAAAAATAGAATTAACCTTTTTAAAGTTTCTTAAATTTAAAATAAAATGATAGAATTTTCATATTTAGGTCTTTTAGTTCTTTTAATTTATTTACCTATCTTTTTATTATCTTTTAAAAAAGAATTTCAGTTAAGATTTTCAAAAATAAACTCACTAAAGAAATTAGATTTAATATTAGAAGGAATAGCAGGAATTTTATATTTTTTAATTATTTCAATTAATTTTATAACACCTCTCTCTAAAAATATTCTGGTTTTAATCATAGGATTGACTATTTATTTCATAGGTTTAATTTTAACATATATTGGATATTTTACATTTTATAAAAATAAAGGACTAATTACAAAAGGTATATACAATTATTCAAGAAATCCAACATATTTTTTTGCTTTTATTAGTCTTTTTGGAATAATAATAATGGCTAAATCAATTTATCAAATTCTTTTATTAATTTTTCTTGTATTAATAACACATAAAATTATATTAAATGAAGAAAAATATTTAGAAAATAAATATAAAAATAAATATTTAAGATATAAATTTAAAACTAAAAGATATATTTAAGATCAGTAGAGAATAGGCCACATTCTGTCAAAGTTTGTTTTAACAAACACTTTGTGCTAACATCTAACTAAGCCTAGGATTACACTAGTTGCATCAATCAGGTTGCTCGTTCCATCAATTCCATTGAAAACGTCTGTTTGCTTAAAATAAAAAAAGCATTATTTGTTACCAAATAAACTATTTTTACCCCAAACTTCATACTAATCAATGACTGTGTCGTTTCTATCTCAGAGCCCAACATCACTGCTGTCCTTTTTCAAGGATGATTCTTGTTTTATCAAGCTTTATTAATAAATTAATAAAGGATGTGCAGACCTTCCTAAAGGATCTTAACCAATCATTTTACATTAGTTTTAAGTTTTCACTTAAATTAAGATTCTTTGTTAGCTACTCTACTGATCTTAATAATTAAAAAGAATTTATGTTTTTAAGTTTAATTATATTCTTTTTCTGACTTTTCTTTCAATCTATTTTTTTCTTTATATTTTGCTCTTCTATGATCTTGAAGAATAATATGATCAAAATAAGCTTCATTAAAATCAGTTATTATATCACTATTTTTATAATAATTATTTCTTATTGTGCCTGGTTGATAATATCTTGGTTTGAATTCACCATCCATATTCTAAAAACCCAAAGTTAATTTAAAAGAATAATTACAAAGAAACAATATAGATTAAACTAACTACTTTTTCTTTAAGATAAAAAACCAATGAAATTTATGATAAGGTTCTAAGCTTGTTTCTTCAATAATCTCAAAAAAATTAGTTAATTTTTCTTTTACTAGTTTATATGTATCATAAGAATCTACTTGAGAAATACTCTTAGTTTTTAAACTAAAAAAGATTTTACAATCATTATCTATAAGTTTAGAAGCATTGATTAAAATTTCAACTTGATCAAAACTAGGAATATCTTGAAACAAAATATTTATTTTAGTATTTTTAAGTTTAGAATCAATATAATCAATATTTCGAGCATCACAAAATAATGGAAAAATATTTTTTATCTTAATAGACTTTTTAATTAATTGAATTATCATTTTAGGAGATTTTTCAACAGAAAAAATAATCCCATTGGTATACTTTGAAATAAAACTAATTGTAGAACCACTTGAAGCTCCAAGATATAAAACATTATCATTCAAATTCAAATTAACATTCAATCCTTTGTCATATGCAGCTTTCCATTTACTCTTTTCAGGAATCCATTTATGATACATTTTTAAAATAAAATTGCCCTCAGCACATCGCAATAAAGGTGTTTCATCATTGGGCAATTATTTGATAATAATCTAATTTAATTGAAATAAAAAGTTTATTTGAAATTTGTCTTGCTGCTTTTCCTTTATTAGAACTCTCTTGAATTTTTCTAGAAAGATATAATAAACCATATTTTGGTGAATTTGTTTTTTTACTCTTATGTCTAAATAATGCTTTTTCAGCACCTATTAATTGAATAGTTGAAGAAGGTAATTGTATTAACCTATCTACTCCTCCAACTGAACAAATTAACTTCGCAAAAATAAATGGTTCTACAATATCAGAAGAGTTTGGAAAATATTTCAAGATTAATCTTTTGATAATACCTAAAATTCTCCCTTTCATTACTTTACCATTAATCAATATAAAATCTTCTCTTAAATTTGAAAAAAGGACATTACAAAATAATTTTTCTTCATTGTCTAAGATTAAACCTTCATTACAAACAAAGTCATTTTTGAAAAAAGAATAAATCTCTTTTTTAGTAGAATCTTGGTAAGGATTAATGAGATAATATAAATCTTTAATTCTACCAAACAAGCAAGAATTCTCATTTTTTTTCAAATCTTCTAAAACTCTTGTAAAAAATATAATAAGGTTATCCTTTAGTATACTTCTTTTAATTAAATTTTTTGCTTCAATAATAAATTCTTCTTGATTCATAAAAATAAATAAGAATAATAGTTTAAAGATTTAATTAAAAATAAATTTTTTTACTAAATCTAATACTTGATTTTTTGATTTTGGCAAAAATGAAATAGAACCTGCATTTTTATGTCCACCACCACTAACAAAAGCATCAGGGAGTTTATCATTTAAATAAATAATTAATTCATGAACTGAAAAATCGGCATTTGTTGTAGCTCTAAAAGTCATTGCAGTATTCATTACACCTATTGAAACAAGTTTATCTAAATTTTTATTATATTGTAAATCATCATGTAATAAACCAACTGCTCTACCTGGTTTTGGAAAAAACCCAAATCCTGGAAATGATTCTTCTATATGAATTAATTGAAGTGTTAAACCTTTTTTCATCTCAATAATTGCACTACTCTTTCCAATTAAAAGACCTTTTCTATCTAATTCTTTAATATAAGGAGATAATAATTTTATTAATTCTTTTTGTTTATCTCTAGGTTCACCAAATAAAACTTCAATATATTCTCTTACTTCCATAAATCTTATCTTAGAAGAAACATATTCAATAACAAGACTAATTTCATTAAGTAATTCTTTTGTATAACCTTCTTTTTCAGCAATTTTAAGATATTTATCAATAGATTCTGGATTTTCAATAAAAATTCTGTCTGCTAAACCAGCAATTGCAGGTATTTGATTAATATTATTCACATTTTTATTAATAAATCTTGCAATTTCAGCACAAAGCATTCCTGCACTAAAACTAGAACCAGATTCACCAACTAAATAAGGATTAATATGAACTAAAACCTCCTCAGTTATTACATCTTTATTAAAAGCATGATGATCAATTACAATAAAATCACAACCATGAACTTTTCCTTGTTTTATACCCATTAAATCTTCTTCTCCAGAACCATTATCTACAATAATTATTAAAGGCATTTTGTCAGAAAATTTTGCTACATTTCTTAAAGAGACAGCAGTATCTTTAATAGAGTCATCAATTTCATAAAAAGGGGCAGCACAAGGAGCTCTAGTAAAATATTCCCAAGCAGCTTTTGGATTTAAATGTTGCTTTTCAATAAGAGGTAAGATTGCTCTTTCTAATGAAAATCCAGCACAATATCCGTCGGTATCATTATGATGTCTTACAATAATAGGTCTATTATTTAAAATTGCTAATCTTATTTCTAAAGCAGCTTTTAAAAACAAAGGTTTCAATTTATCCAATATTCTTGAGTTTATCAAGAAATCAACTTCTTCAACAGAAGCTCTTTTTCTTAATCTTTTATCTAATTCTTTTTTAAAAGATTCAGAATCTTTTTCTGTTTTAACAAAGATTTTAATTATTTCTCCTTCAATAGAACCATTAAATTCTTCTATTTGTACAATAGATTTAACACAATCACCTTCATTTACTTGAGAAAAAGCTCTAACACCAGGTGAAACAAATCCTTTCAAAGAAAGATTACCAGTTCCATCTGTTATTTCAAAAATAGTTGGACCACTAGTTTGAATAACTTTCTCTACAATACCATTTAAACAAACACTTTTTTTAAAATAACCAGAATTTATTTCTTGAATTAAAACTTCTTTTGAAAAAGAATTATTATGTTTATTATTTATACTTTTTTTTACCATTTTTAAGAATATAATCTTATAATAAATCAAAATAGAACAGTATAAAAAATCAATATGCCAACTAAAAAAAATTTAAAAATAAGGCTATTAGTAGTTGCATGCTGAATAAATCGCAAAAAGCTCAATACTTACACATCAACTCTATCAACGCAGTCTTTTACTGCGGCCTTAGTTGTTTCGTTTTGCGGCTCGCTTCGTGCTTAGATGCTTTCAGCACTTATCGATTAGTGCGTAGCGGCCCAGCCTGCTCATAACAACTGGTAGACCAGAGGCACCGAATCCCCGTTCCTCTCGTACTAGAAGATCCTTCCACTCAAACAACAACACGCCAAGTAGATATCATACAAACTGTCTCACGACGTTCTTAACCCAGCTAACGATCCCTTTTAATGCGTGAACTCCGACACCCTTGGATGCTTATGCACATCCAGGATAGGAAAAGCCGACAGCGATGTACCAAACCGCCCCGTCAATGTGAACTATCGGGGGCGACAAGCCTGTTATCCTTGAAGTACCTTTTCTGACATTTACTTGACCCATTAAAAGCCATAGTAAGTTCGTTAAGCCCAGCTTTCACTCCTGCTTTCTTTGCTTGTCAAAAAGCAGTCAGACAAACTTTTGCCTTTACACTCTACTCTAGATTTCCGACCTAGATGAGTTTGTCTTTGGGCCCCACAGATACATTTTCTGCGGGGTGCCGCCCCAGCCAAACTACCCGCCAACCGCTGTTCCAAAAAAGGTTAGTGGACTTACTAAAGATGGGTGGTGTTACACTTTTGCTCCGTTTAAGCCGAAACTTAAACATCGACGCTCCCACCTACTCTAAGCATCCATAATAAATTCACAACGGCAGGTTGTAGTAAAGGTTTACAAGGTCTTCGCTTCCCACTTGGCGATACCGGCCTGTTCACCGGTGAGAGATTTCGGAAGCACCGAGTTAGGGACAGTGACAACATCGTTAAGCCGTTCATGCACGTCGCCATTCAGACGACAAGGCATTACGCTACCTTAAGAGCCTCATAGTTAGGCCCGCCGTTTGATGGGCTTTCCACCTATTGAAATAGATATTTAGACACCACCACTGGGCAGACTTCACCAAGCATACGTGTCCTTTCGGAACTGCGCTTAGCTATGTTTTTGGTAAACAGTCGTGCCATCCTTGTTACTGCGATCTACTCCCCCCTATAATGAATCATAGAAAAGAATAGACATCCCTTCTACCGAAGATACGGGACTATTTATGCCGAATTCCCTTAACTCGTTTAAACTTTCATGTCTTAGCCTTCTAAGCTAGGGTACCAGTGTAAGTTCTTGGTACGGCTAAAAAACTTTCTATTTCTTAGACTTTTCACTGACTCTTGGAATCAACAGATGAAGAGACAATTCACTTGCTTCTCATGATTACCATCCACAAATTTCTTGTTCTCAATACCTCTCAGTATTCTATCTATCCGAAAGCAATTCTAAAAACTTAACAAAAATTTTCTAGTACAGGAATATTAACCTGTTATCCGTCGTCATATTCAGTTAAGATATGACTTAGGTGCCGACTAACCCTTGGTTATTTGATAGTGCCAAGGAAACCGTACCCTTTCGACATCTTCCGGTTCTAAGGAAGATTTGTTCCTACTCACACCAGGATAAGCATTACTAATCGCTCCAATCCAATTTACATTAAATCTTCTACGCAATTAGTACGCCTGCTTACTATAACATCTATCTAGATGCATCTAAAGTATCGGTGATTTGCTTATAGCCCCGTCCATTTTCGGCGCTTTTATTCTCAATAGGTGAGCTGTTACGCTTTCTTTAAAGGGTGGCGGCTTCTAGACCTACCTCCCTACTGTCTCAGAATAAAAACTACCTTCGTTACACTTAGCAAACACTTTGGGACCTTAACTCTAGGCTCCCTTGTTCGGGTTTCGTAATTGCGTCTTACACGCAATCGCTGTTTCCGGTACTACGCAGTTTACAGGTTCTGAGTTAGAAAGAATTCCGTAAGCTTTTGCCCCTGCAAATTCTATCTGTAACTTTACCCCATAAACAAACTATACCGAACTATACCAAGGCATATTTCAGCAGGAACCAGCTATCGCCAGATTAGAGAGGCTTTTCACCCCTACTCCCAAGTCATCCGAGTGCATGCACACAACAACGGTTCGGTCCTCCATTTCTCTTTCAAGAAACTTCAACCTGCTCAGGAGTAGATCATCTGGCTTCAGGTCTAATCCTTGTGACTAACGCGCTTTCACACTTGCTTTCGCTACGACTTCATTTTTTAATCTTGCCACAAAAATTAACTCCCTGGCCTGTTCTTCAAAACGTACGATACAACCCCAAAATGAGGCAGTATCACTCTTGTAACTGTTAGATTTCAAGTCTTTTAACCCTCTTGTGAGAGTACTTTTCAGCTTTCCCTCGCGGTACTAGTACGCTATCGGACTTAGATTACTATTTAGGGTTAGCAGTTAATTCTGCTATATTCAAGCACCTAATCCAAGATACTCTACTCTTTTAAAGTCAGACATATTAATTTAATCTACGGGACTATCACCCTCTAAGGTGTTTCTTTCCAGAAAACTTTAATTCATTAACTTAGTCTTTATACTTCACCACATCTCTTAATTCGTTTCCAAACAAGATTCAGTTTGCCCTAATTCCTTTTCGCTCTCTGCTAATAAGGAAATCATTAATTATTTTCTTTTCCTACCGGTACTAAGATGTTTCAATTCCCGGTGTATCTCTACCTTTCGGTATATTCAGATGAATATGTTTCACATTCGGAGATCTTTGGTTCAATGGTCGCATGCACCTCGCCAAAGCATATCGCAGCTTGCCACGTCCTTCATCAAAATCTAAGCCAAGCTATCCTTCTAACAGCTTAAGTAGGATTTAAATCTTCTTTACTTGCCAGTATCGATTTTTTATACTGTTCTCATTGACTATAATTTTTGATCTCTTAATTTTTTATCAAAGATAAAAAATCTTTAGTCTCAAACTCCCCAAACAAAAAATTTTGCTTGGTTCATCATTTTGTTTAGGTTTAAAACCTAAATGGACCTGCCGTGAGTTGAACACGGGTCTCCTCGGTGCAAACGAGGTATTCTACCATTAGACTACAGGCCCAAAACAATATGAAAATTAAACTTCATTTATTTATAAATTAAAGCTAGAATGGCCAGTGATTATAATCGTTAAACTTAATTAAAATTTATAGGAGGTGATCCATCTGCAGGTTCCCCTACAGATACCTTGTGACGACTTGCGCTACCTTGTCATAATAGGAATCTTCCTCAAATAGGCTTCTTCCCACCATAACTCGGTTGCGATGACGGGCGGTGTGTGCAAGAGACAGGGACATATTCACCGGACTATGCTAAAATCCGATTACTACGAATTCCAGCGTCACGAGGGTGGGTTGCAACCCTCGATCTGAACTGAGATAAGTTTTAGGGGATTAGCTTCTCCTTTCGGAGTTGCATCTCATTGAACATACCATTGCCGCGCGCGTGTAGCCCAGGGGATTAGGGACGTACTCACCTAACGTAGCCCGCACCTTCCTCCTTGTTACCAAGGCAGTCTCAATAATGTACCCATTTCTGTAGTAATTATTGACACGGGTCTCGCCTGTTACCTGATTTAACAGGTCATTTCACAACACAGGCTGACGTTGGCCATGCATCTCCGCTCAGCGTGTCAGGTAAGCCCTTCAGACTGACCTTCATCCTGCTGTCGCTCCTGGTGAGGTTCACGGTGTAGAATCTAATTAAACCGCACGCGTCACTCGTTGTATGTCTCCCCGCCAATTCCTTTAAGTTTCGACCTTGCGACTATACTTCCCAGGTAGTTCACTCTACAGCTTCCCTTCAGCACCGAATCCTCTCGAAGAGGGCCCGATGTTTAGTGAACAGTGTTTACTGCCAGGACTACACGGGTATCTAATCCGTTTTGCGCCCCTGGCCTTCATCCCTCACTGTCAGATCCGTCCTCGTAAGGTGCCTTCGCTAATTGTTAGTCCAACCAAGATTAACATATTTAACCATTACCTTGATTGTACTCCTTACGTCTACCGGTCTCTAGCTTATCAGTATCTCCTGCAAGCCCCACGCTTGAGACGTAGGATTTCACAAAAGACTTAATAAACAAGCTACGGATGTTTTAGACCCAATAAAGTTGGATGCAACTTGAACTGCCGGTATTACCGCGGCGGCTGGCACCGGTCTTTCCCAGTCCTTATTCTTCCTGATTTTTACACAGAAAAAAAGCTTATCATTGATAAGCACTTTGGCTCACTTTATCACACTTTCGTGCATTGTAAAAGATTCGCAGCTGCTGCACTCCGTAGAGCTAGGAATAGTGTCTCAGATTCCTTCTCGGGGCGACTCCGCTAAGAGCCCCTACTGATCATCGCCTTGGTAGGCAGTTACCCCACCAACAAGCTAATCAGCCGCAGTCTCATCCTTGGGCCTATATGTTTCAAAGTAAGAGCATTCCAGCACCAAACTTCTATAAAGTTTTAGCCACAGTTTCCCGTGGTTATCCTTTACCCAAGGCCAGATTAACTACGTGTTACTGAGCAGTTCGCTTTCCTTTTAGAAATTCCAAAAGAAATAACTTGCATGCCTAAGCCCAAGCCAAATAGCAGCATCCTCCAGCAGGATCAACTGGAATTATCCGAGTTAAATCCTTACTCGCTTTCAAACGGTTAAAAGGTTAAAACCATTCAAAATTTGCCATATCATTTATTGAGATGTTTAATTCAAAAAAGAATTAAAAAGGTCTATCCTTGACTATTAAGACATAACTAAAACTGGCCATCCTCACACCAAAAAAGATTTGGCACTCATTCTAGCTTCAAAAATATAACTTGAAGCTTTGGATATTATCTCCAAAGTTTTCATATGTAAAAATATTGATAAAATAATGTTTATAAACCTTACTATTAAAGAAAATTAAATTGAATTTACCTCCAGATATTAATAGATTATTTATTAAGATAAACTTATAAATCTAAAAATTTTACTAAATTAGTCCAATGGCAAGAATAATTGTTATAACTTCTGGAAAAGGAGGTGTAGGTAAAACAACAACTGCAATAAATTTAGGAGCTTCATTAAATAAGTTAAATAAACAAACAGTAATTGTTGATGCAAATTTAAATACACCTAATATTGGAATTCATTTAGGCGCACCTATTGTACCAATAACACTAAATCATGTGTTAAAAGGAAAAGCACAAATTGAAGATGCAATTTATGAACATTACTCAGGAACAAAAATTATTCCTTCTTCATTATCAGTAAAAGAATTAACAAAATTTAATACAAAAAAAATTCCAGAAATTGCTCAGATATTAAAAGAAAAATATGATTTTGTGATATTTGATTCTGCAGCAGGTTTTGGAGAAGAAGTTATGGCTGTAATAGAAGCTAGTGAAGAAATAATTATAGTAACAAACCCAGAAATGCCTGCTGTTACTGATGCACTAAAAGCAGTTAAAGTTGCAAGAGAAAAAAATAAAAATGTAACAGGAGTAATAATTACAAGACACAAAAATGCTAGATATGAAATGCCTTTATCATCAATAAAATCAATGTTAGAAACACCTATCATTGGAGTAATACCCGAAGACAAATCAGTAAAAGAAGCATTAACCAAAAGAGATGCAGTTATTCATACACATCCAAGAAATAAGGTATCAAAGAAATATATAGAAATTGCACAAAAAATATTAGGAGAAGTTCCTGAAGAAAAACAGGGATTTTGGAGAGGAATATTCAAATAATTTTAAGTTAATAACAATCCTTAAAAATAAAAACATATATAGTATTTTATGAAAGAAGAGGATAAACCAACTATTGAACTAGATTTAAAAGAAAAAACTTCAATTATAACTAATTCTACAGCTCAAGAAATTGAAAATGAATTTGAAGAAAATGAAAAAAAAACAGAAGAGTTAGTAGAAGCATCTTTGTTTGTTGCAGGAAAGTTTATGAATTTAAATGAATTAACATTATTAACAGGTTTAAATCACATCTTACTAAATAGAATCTTAAATAATCTTAAAAAGAAATATTCTAACGGCGCTATAAGAATTGTTTCTAGGAATAATAGTTGGAAAATGGATGTATCTGAAGAATATAATTATTTAATAAATAAATTAGCAACAGGAAATACAGAATTTACAAAGGCAGAACAAGAAACATTAGCAATAATAGCATATAAGCAACCAGTAAAACAATCAGTTGTAATTAACATAAGAGGAAATAAATCCTATGATCATATTAAAAAATTCAAAGAATTAGGATTAATAAATACAAAACCACAAGGACATACATTAATATTAGAATTATCAAATGAATTTTATGAATATTTTAGTTTGCATAATAAAAAAGAAAATTAATCTAATTCATTAAAAACTTTAAACCCATATGGAGAATGACCAAATTGAAGAATTAAATCATATTCTACATTAGGGATATCACAAGCCCCAAAACAACTTCCTAACCAAATTGCAAAATTAATATTTTTACATTTTTCTTTTAAATAATCATAAATTAAAGTAGAATATTGTTTCAACCCATCAGGAAATTGTAATAATACAGATTTATATTTTTTAGACAAAATCTTATTAGAAATTTCATCTAAATCAAAATTATATTTTTCTTTTAAATCATTTAATGAAGCCATAATAAATATCAAATTAATAATTATAAAAACTTATCTTTCAAAACTCTTAAAAACAAAACATTAATAAGATTAATATGGAAACAACAATTTTAAATCAAATTAGACAGCCGATTGTAACAGTTGCAGGTCATGTTGATCATGGAAAGACAAGTATATTAGATAAAATTAGAAGTACTTCTATTCAAGAAAAAGAAGCAGGAGGAATAACTCAAAAAATTTCATTTACAACATTACCAAAAGATATAATTCAAAAAAGAACTAAAGATATTTTAACAAAATTTAATATTCCATTAGAGATTCCAGGTTTATTATTTATTGATACACCAGGTCATGCAGCTTTTACAAACTTAAGAAAAAGAGGAGGTTCTTTAGCTGATATTGCAATATTAGTAATTGACATAAATGATGGAATAAAACCACAAACAGCAGAAGTATTACAAATTTTAAAAGCAAACAAAACACCTTTTATAATAGCATTAAACAAAATTGATAATATCTCAGGATGGCAAACATCAAAATCACTTAATTCATATGAATCAATTCAAAATCAAGCAATAAGAGTTAAAGAAGATTTTGAAGAAAAATATTATACATTAATAGGTTCTTTAAATTCATATGATTTAAATCCCGAATTATATTTTAAAATAAAAGATTTTACAAAAAATATTGCTATTATCCCATGTTCAGCAAGAACAGGAGAAGGAATAAATGAAATTCTTGCAATGATAATAGCATTATCTCAAAAATATTTGACAAAACAAATAAGTGTTTCAAAAACAGGAAAAGGTGTAATATTAGAAGTAAAAAAAGATAAATCAATTAATTATTTAGAATGTATACTGTACGATGGAACATTAACAGATAAAGATGAAATTGCTATTGCTTCATTTGACAAAACAATTACTTCAAGAATAAGAAACATCCAAGAAG
>JAEWUG010000001.1 GCA_023397215.1 Nanobdellota archaeon
TAAAATTTATCAAAGTTCGTATAATATACATTGTATGAAGTTCTAATAGCTTAAAACGAACTTATTTGGTCCGTTCTAACATAAATTTTTATATGCGAACGGTCTTTTTTTTCAAATGATTAAAAAATGCATTAATTGTGGCCAAGAAAAAGAGCATCATGCAAAAGGTCTTTGTTATTCTTGTTATAAAAAGTTAAATTGGTCTCCAAAACTAGAACTTTGTAAGAGATGCAAACAAAATAGAGCAATTCATGCAAAAGGTTTATGTGCTTCTTGTTATAACTATGTTTACCAAAGTGAAAAAATAAGATCTTATCAGCAACGAAAATCTAATAATATTGATTTGAAAACATTTAGAAAAGTAACAAAATCATGTGTTCTTTGTGGTTTTGATAAAATTGTGGATATTTATCATTTAGATAAAAATAAAAAAAACAATTCCTCTGAAAACCTTATTGGTTTATGCCCTAATCATCATAGAATGATAAACAACTCACACTTTAAATTCGATTTATATCAAAGATTACAAGAATTAGGTTATAACATACCTCTTTATGAAAAAAAGTTGTTCTAAAAGGCTAATATTAATTAAATTAACTTTTTTTAAATGAATCCTCACTTTCATTTTAATTTCATCTAATAATCTATAAATTCTTTTAATTATTCTTAAAAAAAGTTCGTACAACCTTAAAAATTTATTAAAAAATAATTTGAAAAGTGAGAGTTAAATAATTTTTAAAAAATGAAAAAATTGTATCATTTTTCAGTTTTTTTAGGGAAAAGTGAGTTTTTTAATTTAAGAAAATTAATTCAGACATTCCTTGTTTCGTCGATAAAACAATATTTTTTAATAAAAAAATCCCTTAAGTGAAGTTGTCTTAACTTATTCGTTAAACCGAAAAACATATTTTATTCTCAAAATCTTTAACAGAAATTTAAAACAAAAATATAAATACTAGTTCGTACAATCTATTTAATAAAAAATAGGTGAAGTTATGGATAAAGAAGAATTTTTAAAAAAATTAGAAATAGAATTAAAAATAACAAAAAATTCAAATTATACTATTAGAAATTATTTAAGAGCGAATATTGAATTAATAGATTTTTTAAAAAAAGATCCAAACCAAATAAATACTGACGACATTAAATTTTTTTTAGCAGAAAAATATTCAAATAAATCTTCAAGTTCAATAATTCTTTTTTTAGCTGCAATTAAATATGCTCATTTAAATTTATTAAATCAAGACCCAACTTTAAAAATAAAAAGACCCAAGAAAAATAAAATTCTCCCAACAGTTTTAACAAAAGATGAAATAAAATCTCTAATCAATTCAACAAAGAATGAAAAATCAAAATTAATTATATCTTTGATTTATGCATGTGGATTAAGAGTTTCAGAATTAGTTAATTTAAAATTAAATGATTTAGATTTTAATGAAAAAGTAGGACATATAAAACAATCAAAAGGAAATAAAGATAGAATATTTAATTTACCTTTATTTTTAATTGAAGACTTAAAAGAACAAACAGATAAACAAAGAAAGTTTAATAATGTCTACCTTTTTTCAGGGCCTAAACAAAAATTGACTACAAGAAATATTCAAAAAATAGTTACAATTGCTTCAAAAAAAGCAGGGATAAATAAACATGTTCATTGTCATACATTAAGACATTCTTTTGCAACTCATTTGTTGGAAAATGATGTAGATATAAGGAAAATTCAAGAGTTATTAGGTCATTCAAATTTATCAACAACTCAAATCTATACTCATTTATCAACTCAAGAATTAAAAAGAATAAAAAGTCCAATTGACACTTTAAGTTTATAATGGATAATAAAATAATTTATGCAGGGATTGATGAATCAAATCATGGAAGATTTCCAGAAGTTTTTGCATTAGTTTTATCAAATAAAGAAAAAGACACTCAAAAAAATCATTTTGAGAAAAGTAGAAGGGATTATTCTTCTTTTTTAAAAAAGATTTATAGAAGAGATTATTCTTATTTATTATTAGACGAAAAATTAAAATCAGAGATACCTTCAGATAAATTATTATCTCAAATTGTTTATAGTTTATTTTATCCCTTTGATTATACTGATTTAAATAAATTAATATTATATCTTGATGGTTTAAAAGAAGAAAAAGAATTAAACCTTATTTTTGAAATGTTCTTTGAAAAATTTAATTTAAAAGATTCTCAATTAGAAATTATTACTAAAGATGCTCTAGACCAAAATAATTACCTTGTTTATTTAGCAGATGGTCTTGCACATTATGTATTCAGAAAAAAGACTATTGAAAATATTTCTAAAGATAAACATTATCATCCCCTTATTTTATAAATATCTCTTCTTTAATCTTTTTATGAATTGTATCAAATGTGGTTATTCTGAAAAAAAATTAATTTTAAAATTTAATCAGCCATTATGCCATATTTGTTCAACATTCTCTCCAGAAAATGACAAAGATTTTGAAAAATATATTAGTGAAAAAATTGATTGGAGAATATTAGATACATTTAGAGTTTATAATTCAACACCTGAAAAAAGGAAATTATCTGGGATGCAAATAAAAGCAAAACAAGGTTTTCCAGTTACAAGGGCACCTTTAGGCTACACAATAGAGAATAATACTTTTACATTAAATGAAGATTCAACAAAAGTGATTTTAATCTTTAAAACATTCTTAAATTCAAATCTTTCTTTAAATCAACTTTCAAAAAATTTTGGGATCTCACTAAATGGATTAAAAAAAATATTAAAGAATAGGACATATTTAGGCGAAATAAAATTTAACAATCAATTATTTTCTTCAAATCATACTCCTTTAATTAACCCTGAAATATTTTATGCTACTCAGAGAAAACTAAATCAAATATTAAAACCTCGTAATAATAAAACTTTTACAAATAAATATCCTTAATTAAAATTTAATATTTTTTTCTTTGAATTTATTTTTTTAAATATATCAAAAACAATAATATATAAGATTCCTAATCCAATTGCTACTACCCAATCAATTAATGGGATATGAACTGTTTCAAAGATTATACTTAAAGGTGTATAAATAATTAAAATTGTTGCAATAATTGAAATAAAAGAAGCAATTGCTAAATAAGAATTAGTTAAAAGAGATCTTCCAATAGTTCTTTTTCTAAAACTTCTAAAATTAAATGCTCCAGCAATTTCTAACAAAATTAATGCAACTAAAGAAGTTGTTCTTGCACTTTCAATAGATTGACCCAAAATATTATATGTAAAATAAAATGTAATTAAAGTTAATAATGCCATAAATACTCCTGAAAATATTAGCAATAATACAAAGTTTTTATTTAAAATTTTAGCATTTATTCTAGGTTTATCTTCCATAATATCCTGTGAAGACTTATTTAAACCTAAAGTTATTGCAGGAAGATTGTCAGTTACAATATTCATAAATAATATTTGTAGTGCTAATAATAAAGGAGTTGGCCAACCAAAAAGAGGGACTAATAAGACTCCTATGATTATTATCATTAATTCTGCAATATTTACTGATAATTGGTATGTTACAAATTTTCTAATATTATTAAAGATAGTTCTACCTTCTTTTATAGCATCTACAATAGTAGAAAAATTATCATCTTTAAGTGTTAAATCTGCAACAGAACGAGAGACATCAGTACCATTTTTTCCCATAGCAACACCAATGTGAGCTTCTTTAAGTGCTGGAGCATCATTAACACCATCTCCAGTCATAGTAACTATTTCACCGTTTTCTTTTAAAGCTTTTACAATTCTCAATTTATGCTCAGGTCTAACTCTTGCAAAGATAACAGTTCTATTAACAATTTTAGTTAATTCATCATCTGTTAATTTATCAATGTCAAAACCTTCTAAAATTTTACCTTTATCTAATCCAATTTGTTTTGCAATAGAATAAGCAGTTTCTTTATTATCCCCTGTAATCATTTTCACTTTAATTCCTGCTTTTTTACAGAATTGAATAGAATTTTTTATTTCTTCTCTTGGAGGATCACGAATTCCCACAAAACCTAAAAAAATCAAATCTTTTTCAAAGTCTATTTTTTTATTAAAATTAGTTTTAGTTGTTTTATAAGCAAAAGCTAAGGTTCTTAAACTCTCACTAGTATATTTTTTATTTTCTTCTAATATTTTTTTCTTATCTTTTTCTAAAAGCCTATATATACCATTATCTCTTTGTAAATAGGAACACTTTTCTAATAAAACTTCTAAAGCTCCTTTTGCATAAATAAAATCTTCTTTTTTCTCTTTTATTAATACAGTCATCATTTTTCTTTCAGATGAGAAAGGAATTTCTCCAATTCTATCAAAATGTAAATCTTCATAAAATAATTTTACTTTAGAAGCCGCAATTAATAAAGAAGCTTCTGTAGGAGTTCCATTTATTTCATAATTTCTATTTTCTTCACCACTCCTATATATATGTGCATCATTACAATAAATTCCTGCTTTTAATAATAGTTTTAAGGATTTTTCTTTATCTAAATTTATTATTTTATTTTTAAAATAAAAATTTCCTTCACCATTATATCCTGTTCCAGAAACATTGTAATTTCTATTATCTGAGTATATATCTGTTACAGTCATTTCTCCTTTTGTAATTGTTCCTGTTTTATCCGAACAGATTACTGTTGTTTCTCCAAGTGTTTCAATAATTGACATTCTATTAACAATAGCATTTTTCTTTGCCATTCTATATGAACCTGTAGCCAATGCCGTAATTAAAACAACAGGAAATCCTTCAGGAAAAGAGGATACTGCAACAGCAATAACAATAATTAATGCTTCAACAATTAATTCATTATTGATTCCAGGTGTTTGATATAAAATTATCAATCCAGTTAAAATTGAAAAAAAAGCACCTATTATGGCCATGTATTTAGCTACACTGTTCACTTTTTTTTGTAATGGTAATTCTTTTTCACTTTTTGAGATTAATTTAGCAATCTTTCCAAATTTAGTATTCATTCCAGTATGAATTACTTTAGCAATAGCTTTTCCATGAATAATAAAAGAGCCCGTGAATAAAACATTTTTATCTTCATATTTATTTAAATTTTGAGCAATTTCTTTTTTTATTTCATGAGATTCTCCAGTTAAAATTGATTCATTAATCAATAATTCTTTTTCATCTAAAATTAAACAATCAGCAGGAATTTTTTCACCATTCCTTAAAATTAAAATATCTCCAGGAACAATCTCTTTAACTGAAATTTCTTTTTCTTTTCCATCTCTTAAAACAATACATGTTTGAGTGATCATATTCTTAAGTGCTTGAACAGCCTTTTCTGCCTTAAACTCTTGAACAAAACCTGTAACAATTAGAATTAAAATAACAAAAAGTAAAACATAAGCTGTAATATCTTTACCTACAAAAAAAGATAAAATCATAGCAACTAATAAA
>JAEWUG010000014.1 GCA_023397215.1 Nanobdellota archaeon
CATCAATATTATTTTGAATCTTATCCATATTAAAATTTGATACTTAATATTTTATTTATTTCTTTAGAAAAAGATTCTATTAATTCAATTAATTGTTTTTTCTTTTTTTTATCTTCATCTTCTTTTAGATTTTTTAATAGATTATATGTCTCTTGTATAGAATTTATTATTTGATCTAAATAATCTGTGTCAATCACGTTTATTCACCTCGTTAAAATAAAAGAAATAAGAGTTTATTAAATTATTGAAAAATTATTCTAATTCATTATCTTCAAAATCATTATCTAAATCTGTTTCATCATCTTCTTCATTTGTAAGTTCTAATATTTCTCCTTCTTTTGAGATATCATCTTCATCTTCTATTTGTGTTTTAATTTTCAATTTTTCAGAATCATTTTCTTTTTCAATTTTCAATTTTTCAATTTTACTTTCTTGTCTAATGGGGATTGGTTGATTTACAGTAATTGGTAATATCCCTGAATCTAATTCTTTTTCTGCAATTCTCAAAGGGTCATAATTAAGTCTATTTAATTCTTCATTATTATATTTAATTAAAATTGGAGCATCCATAGAAATTTGAAGAGCTCTAGCACCAATGATTCTTGCTCTTTCATATTTTGTAAATTCTTTTTTTTCTTCCATTTTAATTTATTATATATTCTTTAATTTTTGGGAACATTACATTAAACTTTTCTTCAACTAAGTTTAAAATCTTTTCTAGTTCTTCTTCACTAATAACTCCTTCTTTTCCTTTTTGAATAGCTGTTATTCTTGGTTTACCATTATTATCTGCAATTGCTAAACTAATTCTATAATCACTGATAAATTCTTCTTCTTTTGACGGATCAAAAACTAATTCATCTCCAATTTTGTATAATGTAAGATTCCAAGACATTAAATCTTTATTTATTGGAAGAGGTTTATCACTTAATTTTTGTTCTATCTTGTTTTCTTCTTCATTATAAACTGGTAACTTTGCATTTCCTAGTGCAATTAATGCTGCAAGTGCTGCTACATCAAATAAATTACCATCATCATTTAAAGTAATAATATCAACAAAGATTTGCCATGCTTTTTCACCTTCTTTAATACATAACCCTTTAAAATCAATAAAACCAGATTCCCTAATACCTCTGTCTACAACTCTTGCAAGTTCAATAGCATCAATTCCTGGTTTACCTATATCAAATTCATTTGAAGACATTGGATGTAATTCTGCACTCATCATAAATGTTCCTTCATCAGGTGAATCTGGATATGGTTCTGTTAATCCCATTTTAACACCACAATAAACTTCAGTATTTCCAATTTTTAATGAAACAGAACTCTCAGCATTATTACTAATATCTTTTTCAATTTTAATCTCTCTAAAATCAATTGGTTTTCTACCATCTAATCTTATTCCTTCTTTTATTCCTCTAATAATTCTTTCTCTTTGCAAATTAGGTAAAACAAACTCACTCATCTTTATCTCCTGTATTTATTTCTTTTAATGCTTTTTTTTGAATTTCTAAAATTTGTTTACAAGCTTCTTTTCCCATTTTAATTGCTTCTTTTAATTCATCTGGAGAAATTTTACCATCTAATTGTAATAAAGCAATATTTTGTTTTCTTGAAGTTACAGCTAAGGGAATATCTGTTGGACCTTCACCTTCTTCAAAATGTTCTTCATTATAATCAACATCAACTAAAATTGTTTTATCACATTTACCTACGGCAATAGCAGAAATCATTTCTTTCATTGGAATTCCAGCATGAGCTAAAGCCATTGAAGCAGCATTAAGTCCTGCAACTCTTGTACCAGCATCTGCTTGTGGAATTTGAATAAATACATCAACTACTGAATTAGGAAAGGCCTTTAAATCAACAACAGAACTAAGTGCCCATTCAGATACTTTTGAGATTTCGTCTCCTCTTCTAGAAGGACCTGGTCTTATTCTATCCCAAACAGAGAAAGGCATAAGTCCATAAGAAACTCTTAAAATTCCTTTTTGTGGATTTTGCATATGTTGTGGATGAAGAGTTCTAGGACCTCTAACAACTGCAATTGCTCTTGTTTTACCTGTTTCAAACATTGCAGACCCATCTGCAGAAGGAACAATACCAACTTTTGCTCTAATTGGTCTCATTTCATTAAATTTACGATTTCCTTCTCTTTGTGTATAAAGTGATTTTTCTTGTACCATTATTCTTCTTTATCTGTTTCCTCCTCTATAATTTCAACTTCATCATCATTTGCATTTAAATTATTTTCTTTTATTTCTAATCCTAAACTTTTAATATATTTTTCTACTTTTTCAGTTAAACCAACCAAAACAGAATTTTCAACTATATAATCAATTATCTTTTTAGCTAAAATTTCATTTTCAATTTTATTTGACTTAATCCATATAACTCCATTTTGACCAACAGTTAAATTACAATCTGTTGCATTTCTAATTATTTTTACCATACTTCCTTCTTTACCAATGATTCTAGGAACTTTATTTGGGTTTACATTCATCAACATGCCACCTTCAATTTTCCCTAGACCTCTTTGTTTCATAGATGTATCAATACCTCTTGATTGTGTATCCCATATTTTAACAATAACACTATCACCAAAATCTAAGAATTCTTTTAATTCATTTTTATTAATATATCTTGGAACTTCATTTAAAGATAAAAAAGCATTTTGAGAACCACCAAAATCAATTAACCATCCATTCATAGTAATTCCAGAAATAGTTCCAATAATAACATTATTTCTCCTAGGAAAATAAACACCTGATAAAGGAACAACTCTTACATAATTATCAGAAATATTTACAATACCATATCTTTTAGCAACAACATCATTTCCATCTCTGTAAGCTCCTTCTCCAGGTAAGAAGTTGTCACCAGATACTATATTTTCACCCGGAATAACGATTTGTCTCTCTTCACTATTTTCCATTTTAATTTTTGAAAAGAAAACCTAATAATATTTTAGTCTTCTTGTTTTTCTTAATCAACATAAAATAAGAAATTTTGTTTATAAAGCTTTCTATTTATATTTTATCAATATTCTTTTTAATTTTATTTAATAAATAAATTGTTATCTTTTTTGTTGATTTTTCTAAAATTTCATTATTTAATCCAATCTTTTTTAAAATTTCTTTTGCTTGTTTTTTTGTATATTTTTCTTTAACTAAAGAATAAATAAATGCATTTTTTATTTTTCCTTGATATAATATTATTTCTTGTAATATCTTTTCTTTTTTACTAATATTCTCCTTTTTTTCTAATTTAATTAACCATGAATTAACTCTTGGCATAGGCATAAATTCTTTTTTATTTATTTTTTTGATATATTTTATATTATAAAATAAATTTGTAATAAATCCTATTTTTGAATTATTTTTTTCTAAAATTTCCTTAAAATTTTCTCCAATAATTAAAATTAAAAAATTTATTTTTTCTTTTATTATTTTATGGATTAAAGGTTCACTAATACTATAAGGAATATTAGAAATAATTTTATTATATTCTCTCCAAGAATAATTTAAAGCATTTCCATAAATAATTTCTAAATTTTTATTTTCATTTTTTAATTCTTCTAATTTAGAAAAATATCTATTATCTATCTCAAATGAAGAAATCTTTGCTTTTGTTTTAATTAATTCTTTAGTTAAATTACCACTTCCAGCTCCTATTTCAAGAATATTATCTTTTGAGGAAATATTAGCTAATTTAATTTCTTCTTTAATCAAAAGTTGATTGATTAAAAAGTGTTGATCTAAATCAGTTCTTTGTAAAATAATTTTATTCATTTAAACTAAAAATCTTCAAAATTTATAAATTTCTCTAAAAATAAAAAATAGTTTAAGTTTATATACTCTTATTTTCTCTTTTTATAAGAAATAGTACCTATAAGGAGGTCAAAAAATGACAGAATTTAATAACAAACCAAGAAGTAGTCAAGGAAATCGATCTGGTAGTAGATTTGGCTCAAGCAGTCAAGGAAACCGTTCAGGCGGAAGATTTGGGAACAATCAAGGAAGTAGATTTGGTTCAAGCAGTCAAGGAAATCGTTCAGGCGGAAGATTTAACAGTAATCGTTCCTCTGGTTCAAGATTTGGTGG
>JAEWUG010000037.1 GCA_023397215.1 Nanobdellota archaeon
TTTTTTAATCATTTGAAAAAAAAGACCGTTCGCATATAAAAATTTATGTTAGAACGGACCAAATAAGTTCGTTTTAAGCTATTAGAACTTCATACAATGTATATTATACGAACTTTGATAAATTTTACCTCTTTTTTGAAAATTTTGGAATTTTTAGGTTCTTAATCAATTAAATAATTATTCTTAATAAATTATCCTAATTTTTAAAAATTTAAATTAAAAAATTTATTAGTCTTTTAATAAAAGAATCTAAATAAAAATTAAACCCTTGATTAAAATAAAGTAGGGGATCTTTTTCTTTTGATTGAAAATTATAGTTAACTGTTTGAACAACAAACAAACAGCTGTTTGAATAATAAACCCAAGAAATTAAAATAAAAACAAAGATAGATTATAAATAAAATATAGACGAAAAATTATTTAAAAGATCTATAAAAATAAACTTTAGTGTTTGAACAACACACAAGGTATAAACAAACAGTGTATAAAAAATCTAAGAGAAGAAGAAATTGTTTTTGAAATTAAAAAAATAAACAGCTGTTTAGAATACAAAAATTTGACTTAAGCACTAAAAAAACGATTCTTTACTGGCCCAGTTTGCATAAAGGTTAACAAAGTTATAAGATACAAATTTCATTTAAAATAATAAAAAAATGTAGAAAAAACTAATCTTTTAATTAGGCTGAAAAAATTTTCTTGGAAAATCTTCTTTTTAATTGAATGGAAAAAGGACTAAAATTTATAATCTTAAAAATAAAAATTCTAAATATAAAAAATTATTTTTTGTGTTTTAGTTTACTAAAGATAAAATGATTTAATAAAAAACAGATTAAAAAAACAGAAAAAATTAAAATTAAATAAGACATCTTTAAAGAAGAAGTGATACCAAAATATTCTATAAAAGAACTTGAAATAAGAGAACTTTCAGGATCTAGAGAACATAAAGACCAAGTATAATGAGGATTTGGAACTCTTGGAGCAAAACGACAAGGAATAAATGAAATAAAAAATGATAAAATAAGAATGAAAAAAGAAGCTAAGAACGGAATAATTAAATTTTTTTTAAATTCCATGATTTAATTAAAAGAAGATTATCTTTTTAAGACTTTTTATTTATTTAAGAAGATTGTAGAATAAACAAACAGCCGTTTAAAACATAAACAAACAAACAAAAAAGCTGTCCAAACAACAAACAACATATAAACAGCTGAAAAAGAAGAAAGGACATGAAAATAATAAAAATAGACATTTTATCCTCAATGTTTAGAAAAAATAAATGGTTGTTTAAAATATAGACTGATAATTAAAATTAAACAAAAAGAGTGTTTGTTGTTTGGACAGCTGTCCAAACAAGTAGAAATATTTATAAATAATAGGAGTTATATTAAATTATGTTTGGTGGTAAAAAGAGGGTAGAAATCCTGAGGAAAGAGGTGATAGAATCTTTCAATAATGTTAAAACAGATCTTGCAAGAGTTGGTAAATGGATAAAAGTTATAGACGATAAAAGTAATTCAAATGAAATAAAAAATAGAGAATTAATAGAAGAAATAAAACAGGTTAGAAATGATTTAGAAGAAATAAAGAATAATCTAGATTTTTTTGGACAACCCTTGTCCAAACAGCTGTCCAAACATAAACAAACAAGCTTAAACAAACAACAAACAGTGTTTGCTGTCCAAACAGCTGTCCAAACAGCTGTCCAAACAGTTAAAATAGATAAATTAACAGTAATGGAGAGGGCAATTGTATTTGCATTATTAAATAGTGAAGTAAAGCTAAGTTATGAAGATCTAGCAGCAATGTTTGGTAAAAGTAAAAGTACAATTAGAGGTCAAATAAATAATATTAGACAAAAAAATGATGATTTAATTGAAGAATACACTGAACCAAGTGGAAAAAAGAGGCTTTTTTTACCGGAAAAAGTAAAAAATAGTATTACGAAAGACATTAAAGTAAAAATAAAGAGTGAAAAATCTAAAAAAGTTGAAAAGTGAGAGTTAAATTGAAGAAAAAATAAGTTAAATATTTAAAAAAAGTGAGAAATAAAGAAAAAAAAGAAATTTGTCTTCAAAAGTTAAGATTTATTTCAAGAAAGGTAAGACTTTCCTTTAAAAGTTGAGGAAAAGTTTGAAAAGAGAGAGTAAAAAAACAAGCCTAAATAATAAAGGGTTTAGGGTTTAATAAAGAGAAAGAATAGAGAATTATTCGTTTAAACGATTAAAGATATTTATAAATCTCTAAGCTTAATTATAGTAGATAAATTTGTAATTTCTTTAAGAGTTGGAGCAATAGAAAGTATAATTTTCTTATTATTTAATCTTTTTTTAGTTATTGGAATTCCTTTCTTGATTAATTTATTAATATAATCTCGAATAGAAGATTCACTTAAATTTAATTTATTTGAAATAATTTTATAATCTATATTTTCATAATTTTGGTCTTCATAAGAATATAATGTTGAAAAAACTAACATTTCCTGATGTGTTAAATTTTTAAAGGTTTTTCTAATATCTTTTTTAACATCATCTAAAGAAGATATGATCATTTGTGCTTTTTCAAAATTAGATAAAATATTCAAATAATTATCTTTTCCTCCAAAATTATATGTTTTTATGTTCTTTTTGTCTGTCTGATTGTCTGTTGGTTTGTCTGTTGGAACCCCATCATTTCCTATGGAAAAATTATTTTTTAGTTGTTTTAAGCTCTCTAAGTCATTATTTTGAAGAGAGTTCATTGTTTGTTTGTTGGAATTATCTAAGTTATTTAACAAATAATTTGTTGGAATTGTCTTATTTTCTTTTAATGTTAAAGAATTAGAAATATTTAATTTTGAATGAATTTTAATAAAATTTATTTCATTTTTTAAGCTGTTAATCTCATTTTTTAAGCCGTTAATTTCTTCTTTTATTTTAAAAAATGCCTCTTTTAAACTATCCATAAAAAAGATTAATCAAAATTATTTATATTTATGATTGTTTTTAATTATAATAAGTCTTATTGCATTTGTTTATAAGCATCATATGTTTTATTTGAAAGTCTCCATCTTAATCTTTTTTCATAAACAACACCTAAAGAATTTTTATCTATTTTAACAATTAGTCCTTTCTGATTTAAATCTAATAATAATTTTTTAATAAACTCTTCATCTCTTGCTAATTCTTTTGCAATATCACTTGTAAACACTTGCTTAGGAGATATTAAAAATAAATAAGATAATATTTGTTCAGATATTTTCTTTTTTTTATTTTCTGAAATTCTTGGCATGATAAATAAAATAACTTTTGTTTTATATAATTATTTGAAAAAATAATAAATGTCTTCGAGTACACAAACATTTATAAATTATTTCTATTTAAACAAGATATGGAAAAAAGACCTTTTAAGAGTTTTATAGGAAAGCAAATTGTTACAAAAGAAGGTAAAAAATTAGGATTAGTTAAAGATATAACATTTGAAGCAAGAACAGGAGAATTAATACATTTAGTTGTAAAAGATTTGACTAATTACACAAATAATCTGTCTATTGAAAGAACAAAAGATAAAGAAGCTTTAATACCTTATAATTCTGTAATTGCTATTGGAGATTTTATTGTTATTTCAGAAGAAGATTTAATTTAAAGAATAATAAAATTTAAAAAGCTATTTTAATAAATATTAAATATGGTAAAATTATTAGCATCAAAAATTACAAGTATTTTAGCTCAAAGAGATCCTAATTTTGATGGAAAAGTAGAATTAAATCAAAATATTAAAATAAGGAATATTGAAAAATTTACTCTAGAAGGTTCAAAAAAGGATTCTTTAAAAGTTGATTATACCTATGATATTGATTATAAAAAACTTGGAAAAATAAGTATTCAAGGAATATTATATTTAGATTTTGATCAAAAAGTAATAAAAGATATTTTAAAGGATTGGAAAGAAAATAAAAAAAATGAAGAACAACAATTAGAAATAATTAATATTATTATTCAAAAAGCATCTATTAAAGCTATTGAATTAGAAGATCAATTAGGTCTCCCAATTCATTTTAGATTACCTTTTTTAAAAGGAAAAAAATAATAATAAAATGGTTAATAAAAAAAGAAAAGTAAATTGGATATTGACTCTTTTAATGTCTATATTTTTTGGTGGTATTGGTGTAGATCGTTTTATTTTAGGACATATTTTTTTAGGATTACTTAAATTGTTTACTTTAGGTGGTTTAGGTATATGGTGGTTAATAGATTTAATATTAATTGCTACAAAATATGATTTTAAAGATATTGAATGGATAGATTAAATTATTTTATACTTTTAATAAAAAAATTATTTAATACAGTCACCCTATAGTTTCTTATGGAATTTATTTAAATATAAAATTAAATTTATTTTATTTTATTATTTTTATTTAAAAGTATTTATATTATTTATTATATATTATTAATTAATTATATTTTATTATATATATTTAATTGAGATTTAATATATTCTTTTTTATTTTTAGATTTCTTGTGGAATGGAAATTAAGGGGTGACTTTATCTTTTTTTTATTCGATCTTTTTAAAATTATAAATTTATAATTCCAAAAGAAATAAAGGTGATGTAAATCATTTTTCAATTATATTAACATTTAAATACTTTATATTTTTCTTTTTATTATAATGGCTGTTGAATTAAATAATATTTTTGATAGTGCTGTTAAAAATAGTTTATTTAAGAATAAAAGTGTTTTACAAGTAAAATATACTCCTGAGAGTATTCCCCATAGAGATGAACAAATAAAATCAATTGCAAGTATTTTAGCTTCTTGTTTAAGAAATGAAAGACCAAGTAATTTATTTGTATATGGTAAAACAGGTACTGGTAAAACATTAAGCATTCAATATGTTATGAGAGAATTAACTAAAAAAGCTAAAGAAGTTGATGTTGAAGTTAGTTTTGAATATATTAATTGTAAACTTAGAAAAGTGGCAGATACAGAATATAGAATTTTGGCTGCTTTAATTAAACAATTAGGTGGAGATATTCCTGCAACAGGTCTTCCAACAGATAAAGTTTGGAATAAATTTATTGAAATAATAGATAAAAAGAAACAATTAATAGTATTTGTTTTTGATGAAATTGACCAAGCAATTAAAAAAATGAGTGACACATTTTTATATTCTTTAACTAGACTTAATCAAGAATTAAATAATGCTCAGATATCTATTATAGGTATTAGTAATGATGTAACTTTTTTAGAAAATATAGATCCAAGAGTAAGAAGTAGTTTAGGTGAAGAAGAATTTGTATTTCCCCCATATAATGCTATTCAATTACAAGATATTTTGAATGAAAGATGCCTTATTGCTTTTAAAGAAAAAGTAATAAAAGAAGGTGTTATTGCAAAATGTGCAGCTTATGCTGCTAGAGAACATGGAGATGCAAGACGTGCTTTAGATTTATTAAGAATTGCAGCAGAACTTTGTGAAAGAGAAGGAAAATTAGAAGTAGAAGAAAAGTATATAGATTTAGCAAATCAAAAAATGGAAAAAGATAAAATTTTAGATATTGTTGAAACAATACCTAAACAACATCAATTAGTATTATTATCTATTATGAATTTAAATAAAGAACAAAAAAATAAAAAAATAGAAAAATATTTTACAGGAGATGTTTATAATTTATATCAAGAACTTTGTTTAAAAACAAAAACAGAAAGTTTAACTCAAAGAAGAATTAGTGATATTTTAGCTGATATTGATATGTTAGGTATAATTAATGCAAAAGTTATTAGTAAAGGAAGACATGGTAGAACTCGTGAAATTAAGTTAAGTGTTCCAGATAATTTACTAGATAAAATGGAAAATTTATTAAAAGATAGTTTAGGTTTTTAATATCTTATTCTTTACAACTATATATATAAATTAATTTTATTTTCTTATAAAATGGTTAATGATGTTTTTAAAAAGTGTATAAAAAAAGGTTTTTTGTTAGATAAAGAAGTTTTAAATTTATTTAATGAATTAAATGAAGAAGAGTCTTCTGAGATTATTGAGGTTATTGGAAACTTAAAAATGAATGAAAGAATTATTACAAAAAAAGTTTTAACTAGATTTATTTCAGAAATTAAAACAAATATTTCATTTGATTTTGAAAAAATTAATTTTTTCTTTAATCTGTTTGAAAAAGAATTTATTAATGAATCTAATAAAGAAATTAAAACAAATAATTCTAAAAATTTTAAAATATTAAGTGCTCCTTTTTTTCCTCAAAGAAAAGTATCTGTTCTTGATTTTGTCAATCACTTTAAAGATAGATTTGAAAATATAAAAAAAATTTTAGAAACCAAAAATTTAGAAAATTTAACAACAATTCGAAAAATTAAAGGAAATACAGGT
>JAEWUG010000005.1 GCA_023397215.1 Nanobdellota archaeon
AAGGAAAAGGAAAAGTAATATATGTTGATTTAGAAACTTATAGTAAAGAAATAGATATAGGGCATTTAATAATAGGAAACCAATCATTAATTAGAAAAATTAGAAATCAAATGCCAAAAGATATGATTCTCATAGTAGATAACGCTTATAGTTTTGATACTGATTTTTATAAACGTCTTCAATTCTTTTTTGATCAAGGTTATTTAAAATCAGTAATTTTTATTAAAAAATTTAATGCAAAATTAGATTTACCAGAAAGTATAAAGAGTAGGATTGGGGATCGTATTATTAATCTTAGAGAACTTTCTAGGAATGAATGTCTCGAAATTGTAATGAACAGATTGAGAGATTTTTTTACAAAAGATAATTTAATAAAAGTTTGGGAAAAATCTCCAGATATGATTAATTTTTTAAAAAATTGTGAAAGAGTTGCAACATATTATATAAAAGAAGAAGATAAAAAAATGGATAATAAGTTTATTGAGGAGGTTTTAAGATGACTTGGTATGAGCAATTTGGTTTTGTTTTTAATCCATTAAGTATAAAACCATTTGAAAAGTTTGAATTATTTTTTGATAATAAAAATGTTGTGGAGGATATTATAAATAAAATTAATGAAAAAAATAATCTTTTGTTAAGGGGGCCGTTGGGAACAGGAAAAACTAGTGTATTAAAAAAGATAATAGGAAGATTTGGGGGGAATAAAAAACTTTATTATTATAATGCATTTAGTGCTTCGAGACCTCTTGATTTTGAAAGAGTTTTGAAAAAAGCAGGAGGGTTTTTTTCTAGAACTTTTGGAGTTAAATCAAAAGATGTTGTTTTATTCATAGATGAAGCGTCTTATTTAACAGAAGAAAATATTTCTAAATTAAAAGAATATCTGGGAGGATATTTTAAATCAGTCATATTAGCTTTTAGCAATTTAAATTACAAAGTTCCGGAAGAATTGAGAGGGAATTTTAATCAAGTAATTGATTTTGGAAATTTTACCCAAAAAGATGCTTTGAATATTATAAAAAATAGGTTTGGAGTGGGAAAATATAAAAGAATTTTAAAAGATAGCGAAATAGAAACAATTTATAAAAAAAGTAAAACTCCGAGAGATTTTTTATTGAAATGCGATCGTATTTGTCATGAAAAATATGGAAAAAATTAGGTTTTTCAAATTTTAAGTAGTTTTTATTCAGGAAATTATGTTGGATTATTATATAAAATTAATTTATTTTTAAGAGAGGGGTTTAATCGGAAATTTAGATAAATTGTGTTTTTGTTTAAGAAAATTCTAAATAGTTTGTTTTGTTGGGCATAAATTTTAAAATAAAATCAAAACATAGTTTTATAAGGCAAATTATTTTGCTAGTTATACTGGTTTAAGAGCAAAGCCTCAACTTTTTCTTTTATCTTTATTGAAAATGAAACAAATGAATAAATCGAATAAATTTAATGCTAAGGGAATTGAAAAATTTTCTATTTGTACTTGTGGTGAGAGAGTTAAATTGAAAACTTCTAAAAATTATCCTCATGGTAAAAAGTCAAAACCAGAAATATCCCAGTTTTATAAATGTGAAAAATGTGGAGAAATAAGGCAGTTAATTCAAAAACAAAAAGGAGGGAGAAAATGAATCAGAGTAGAAGTACTGGAAGATCTGATGGAAACAGAAGAAGTTCAGGAGGTTTTAATAGAAATTCAAACAATCAAGGTGGTTCTGGAAGAAGTTTTAATAATTCTGGACGTTCAAACTTTAGAAGAAATAATTTTTCATCTGAAGATAGAGAAATGCATAAAACAGTTTGTACAAAATGTGGAAAACCTTGTGAAGTTCCATTCAAACCAACAGAAGGAAAACCAGTTTATTGTAAAGAATGTTTTGAAAAAAATAAACGATTTTAATTAAAAAGGTTTTTCAGACTAAATTATTATTTTTATTATTATAAAAAATTCTTGAAAAATAGTTGTGCAAAAACAAATAATATATAAATAAGGATTAGGAAAATCCCCTCAATTTTATTTATTGATTTATTTGTTTTCATAAAGATTGTAGCTAAAATTCCTGCTAGGAATAAAGAGCCAGCAATAAAAATTATCTTATTTATTGCATAATTAAATGGGGAAATTAATGCAACTAATCCTAAAATTATTGTTGTGTCCGTGATAACATTTCCCAGAATATCTCCCATTGCTAAATCATCTTTATTTTGTTTTATAGCTTTTATAGCAAAAACTAATTCAGGCAAACAAGTTCCAAGTGCAATTATTGTTGCACCTATTATCAATGGAGAGAGTTTTATTTTATTTGCGAAATCTGTTGCAAATTCAACAGTTAAAAACGCGCTAACCAATAAAATAATTATAGATACTATTAATAGAGTGATGTGTTTTGGGATGGAATCTTTTTTCTTTTCTTTAAATTGTTTATGAAATTTTTTACTATCTCTATATATTTTTAAGAAGAATAAACTACCCAAGATTAATAAAATTAATCCATCTATTCTTGAAAATCTTCCGTCAATTCCTAAAATTAAGGGAAATGCTAACAATATTAAATAAGAAAAATTATTTGTTAATATTTTACTTTCTATTTTTATTCCATTGTAAGAAAATAAAGCAACAATTCCAAAAACAATTGTTAAATCAGCTATGTTTGAACCTAAAAGTGCTCCAAATCCTAGTTCTGGCGTTCCTTGTATGGCAGAGATGATAGAAATTGTTGTTTCTGGAATTGCAGAAATTAAAGCAATTATAAAAAAACTAACAACAAATTCCGGGAGTTTTAATAGCCCGGCTAATTTAGAAGAATGTTTTATTGAATATTCAGCACTCTTTAATAGAATAAATAAAAAAATTAAGAATAAAATTAAACTCAAAATCATCTTCTCACCTTAAATTGATAAAAACGAATTGCTTTATATAATTAACTAAGATTTTTTCTTAATAATTTTAAACATATCCAAAAAACTTTTTTTTTCTATTTGTGTAATTGATTTTTTTTGAATCAACGATCGATAATTTTAATAAGTTTAAAGCTCAAAAACTTTCTTATAAGCATGATCCAAATAGAGAAGAAAATATATCCAAATTTCTTCTCGATTTAATAGGGTTGAAAGGATGCCAATTAAAGGTTGATGAGAGGAATACTAAAAGGCAAATTAGTTTTAGAGATATAAAAAATATTTGCATGGTAGATGAAAATTTAATTATTACCAAAAATTCTCCAATTTATACCGATCAAAATTATTCTAAAACAGCTGAAGATTCAGTTTTTAAATTAATTCTTTCTGGAAAAGATGATGATGAGCTTGAAACATTGGAAAATCCAAAGATTTACAAAGCAAGATTAAATGGGAAAATAGAATTATTAAAACAAAACATTGAAAAAACAGAAAAAAATCTGATTGAAATAAATAAGCGTCTTGGGAAACTTGAATTAAGAGAAATAAATATAAAAATTGATGAAATTACCAATTCTTTAAATATCTCTCGGCAAGGAATTGTAGGTAAAGAAAAGGAT
>JAEWUG010000027.1 GCA_023397215.1 Nanobdellota archaeon
ATATGAATTTGATGAATTAATTAAATTACCTGGAATTGGAAGAAAAACTGCAAATGTTTATTTAGCTGAAGTAAAAAAAGAGAATAGGATTGGTGTTGATACCCATGTCTATAGAATTTCTAGAAAATTAAACTGGACTAAGTCTAATACTAGAGAAAAAGTTGAACAAGATTTAATAAAATTGTTTCCTGAAAAATATCATTATAAAATTAATTACATCTTAGTGAGATTTGGACAAACATATGGCAAGAGTTCTAAAAGAGAAGATATAATATTAGATAAGATTAAAACAATTGTTTAAGAATACAAATATTTTTTAAGAATATTCTTTAATTAAAATTATGAAAAAACCACTTGTTTTTTTAGATATTGACGATACTTTATTAGAAACTAAAACAGTTCAGAAATTATTTTTGAGTCAAAGATATAAGTTTAACAGTTTAGAAGAATTAAATTCTTATTTTAATAAGATAAAATTAGAAGAATTATTTGATATTGGAAGAGAAATATTAAACTTTCAATATGCAGATTTTCTTTTTCAAAGAATTTCTCATGCTTATGAAACTTTAAGAAATTTAAAAAATGATTATAGATTTGAATGTTGTACTGCAAGACCATTATGTCATTCTTCTTTAATTGATAAAATTATTTTTGATTATTATGAATCTTGTATTGATAAAATACATTACTTTGGTGAATTAACTTCAAAAGTAAGATTTAGTCAAGAAAAAGGGGCAAGATTATTAGTAGATGATTCAATAAATAGTTTTAAGGGGATAAAAAATTCAGGATTAAAAGGAGTCCTTTACAACAAAGGTTTAATTGAGAACAAAGAAGAATTAATTATAATGGATGATTGGAGAAAATTTCCAGAGATATTAGAATCTAGTTTATTTTAGTAAAGATTTTTATATTCTAAAAACATCTTCTTTTTATGGATTTTGAAAAAGTAGTTAGAGAGAGAAAAAGTGTAAGAAAATATTCTACAAAAAAACCTGAATTAAAAAAAATTCTCCAAGCAATTGAACTTTCTAGTCTTGCACCTGCTGCAGGAAATCAAAATATTTTAAAATATATTTTAATTGATGATAAAAAAATAATTGAAGAATTAGCAATAGCTTCTCAACAAAAATTTATTTCTCAAGCAAGTTATGTTGTTGTTCTAGTAAGTAATCCTGAAATTTTAATTAGAAGTTATAATGAAAGAGGAGAAAAATATAGTCATCAACAATCAGGAGCTGCAATTCAAAATTTATTATTATCGATTACAAATAATGGAATGGTGAGCTGTTGGATTGGATATTTTTATGATGATAAAGTTAAAAGAATTTTAGACATTCCTGAAAAATTAAATGTAGAAGGTATTTTTCCTATTGGACTAAAGATAAATGGAGAAAGTGAAATTAAAAAAAGGAAACCTGAACTAGATAATCTTATTTTCTTTAATGAATATAATAATAAAGAATACAAAAATGAATCTTTTGTAAGAAATGATTGGGTATAAAAAAATAAAAAAATAAAAAAAGCCCAAAAAGGGCATATAATTTTTAGTAGCTTAAGTCATCAAGACCTAAATCATTAACACTAACTTGTCTTTCATCACGAAACATACTTGATTGGTTTTTTCCCAATATGTAAGGTGATTTAACACCAGTCATTATTGTGATTACTCTAACTCTTCCTTGAAATTCTTTATTCACTCTTGCACCTATGATTACTTGTGCTTCAGGAGACAAGCTTTCAGTTACAAGACGTCCGATATTATCAAATTCTTCTAATTTCAAGTCAGGTCCACAAGTTACATGTATTAAAGCTCCAGTTGCTCCTCTATAATCAACATCTAATAAAGGATGTGTTAAAGCTTGTTGAACAGCTGCATCTACTTTTGCATTTGAATTATCTTCACCAATTCCTATCACAGCTACATCTCCATTTTTCATAATAGAAGAAACATCTGCATAATCTAAATTGATTAAAGATGGTAAAGTTATTGTTTCAACAATTCCTTTAATCATAGTAGATACTAATTCATTAGCAACTGCGAAAGCTTGTTCCATTGGAAGTTGTCCAGCAATATCTACAAGTCTATTATTATCAAGAACAATAACAGTATCAACTACTTCTCTTAATTCTTGAAGTCCAAATTCAGCCTTGTCAATTCTTGCTTTTTCTGCTTCAAAGGGCATTGTCACAACAGCAATTACAACAGCACCAGACTCTTTAGACAATTGAGCAACTACAGGTATAGCACCAGTTCCAGTACCTCCACCCATTCCAGCCAGAACAAAAACCATATCAGAATTTGAAACAGCTTTTTTCAGGTCAGAAAGAGATTCTTTTGCAGCTTCTCGTCCTTTTTTAGGGTAACCCCCACAGCCTAATCCTCTTGTTAATTCTTTTCCAATAAGAATTTTTTCGTCAGTTTTAGTAATAGATAAATGTAAAGCGTCGGTATTTAAACCATAAACAGTAGCACCATTTATTCCTTTATTAAATAACCAAGTAGCCATATTACATCCACAACCACCACAACCAAAAACCTTAATATTTGCTTTTCCAGCACGTAACTCACTAAAGTTAATGCTATTAGCCTCGACATTTTCAATCGCTTCTTTTGCAAAATCTAACGGCATATTTTATTACCTCCTTTCAAATTTTTTTGAATTTAGTTATAGTATCTTTGAGTAGTTATTCTTTAAAAATTCTTAGGTTATAAAAACTATATTTCAACTAAAATAAATTAAGAATTAGATAAATAATAAAAATTTAACAATTATAAGAGTTAAGATTCCAATACTTCCAAAACCAAAAACAGAGATTAAAGTAAAAAATAAAACTTCTTGACTGTCTACTTCACCTTGTTCTTGATTATTTAATGAAATAGTTTCTGAACTAAATTGATTATCAGTTGTCATTTCACTCGAATCTTGAATTAATTCTTCACTAGAATACAAAATAATAGATTCTTGTTTATTAGTACTAGAAGAACCTTTTGATACACTTCTTGAAGAATCTTTTTTGGTTATATTATAAGTTAAATTCAAAGAAGTACATGTTTTGTCTGATGAAATATCTTCAATAGGACAAATTTCAAAAGAAACATTATAAATTCCTTCTTTATCAAAATTATAAAAAAAACTAAATAAGTTATTATAATTTACATTTGAAATATTTGAATAAATTAAATTTGTTTGATTTTTTATTGTTACATTTACAGAATTATTTTTATTATAAGTGTTTCCAAATTCGTCTATATAATTACTTCTAGGAATAAAATTAACAGAAATTTTGTCATTAATATATTGGTTTAATGAAGAATAATCTACATTTACAATATAAGATGAACTATAATTATATTTAGAATCACTCACTACTTTAATTTCTTTTATTTCATCTTTTATAGATGTTGACTTAAACTTAGAATCAATGATTTCTGTTTCAACACTTACATTATATAAACCAACTTCAGTAAAAGTATAATTAAAAGGTATATTTGTTAAACTTTCTCCATAAGGAAGTTCTATTGTTTTTTCTTGTTTAGATAAAATACTAGAACCATTTAAAACATTAAATGTAACATTTACTTTTACTTTTTCTATTAATCCAGTATCAAAATGTGTTTTATCAGATATAAGGATATAATCACTTGAACTTAAATTTATTTTTACATTAAAATTAGTATTTTGGTTTTTTGGTGTTTGAGAATTAAATTCAAAACCAGAAATTGGAATATGTCCTCCAACTCTTTTAGATAAATAGATTTTTTGTCCTTCATAAATTGTTGTTGAAGTTCCCCAAGCTTTTTCATTCCATAACTGAAAACCAATATAATCTTCATTGTAAAAATAAAGTGCATAACCATATGTTGTTAACATTTCATGAGGATAAGATATAATAACATTATCACTTAAAGAACTAGTACTTAAACTTGGAATTAATGAACCAATACTTGTGCAAGCATCATTATTACAAGGATAAACATTAACATTAAAACCTGAGAGAGTATTAGATTTTTTAATTAAATTACCTGATGAATCTATTTCTCCTTCATAAATAGTATATTTTACACTTAAATCTGCTAAAACATTTGTTAAACTAAATAAAATAATAAACAAAAATAAACTAATGTATTTTAATTTCTTTTCCATTTTAATTTCCTACTGAACCTCCACTTCCAGGATTATATTCCCCACCACCTATAGTATCACTATTTCCAGGGATATATGTTGGAATATCATAATTAGGTTTTTCAGGATCAGTAGAATTTTTATCTTCAAATTTCGGAGTAGGATTATAATATATATCTATTGAGTTTACACTTTCATCTTTTTCATCTACAAGTTCTGGAATAAAATTTCTAGAAACATAAACTCTTTGTTTTTTTAGAGTTTCATAAAAATCAGAATCGTTTTCTAGTTCTTTATCAAACTTATCTTTATTTACTTTATAAGATTCATATACTTTTTCTCCTTCTTGAGATTCACCAATGGGGTATAAAATATATAATATTTTAGATGTATCTTCATCAGCCAATAAAGAATTATATTTTTCTAATAAATAAGAAGAATTATTATTAAAATTATTACTATTAAAATAAAAGAAAGGTTTATTATAAGACTTTAAATCTAAACCACGTAAAATTCTTGTATTTTCTGTAAATGGGACTTTAATTCCTTTAACTTTTTGTATTGTATAAGTATTTTTATTTGAATTAATTGGTTCTTGAGAAGTTAATGGTAATGAAGTACATCCAATAGTTGTTGCTAATACAATTGTTACTAATCCACCAAGAATATCTTTCTTTAAGTCTTTCATGTTACTATTTTAAAGTTAAAATTAGTTTATAAATTTTATTGTACTAATTCACATGTTAAAATAAAGATTTAAATATTAATTAAAAGAACAAACAGGAACACAAAGCATAATACAAAATTCAGAATTTGTGTGTCTACATGCAGAAGCACATTCATTAAAAGTACCCCTTAATTCTTCACAACTTTCAAGGGAAATTCCTTCACATTCTTTATATTCCTCTAACCATTTTCCATCTCTTAAAATACATTCTTTTTCTAAATTGAATGAGCTATCTTTAATTAAATTTAAAATTCCTAAAATAATAACTATAACTCCTAATACTATTAATAATGTATTTTGTAGCTTTATAAGATTTATTTTTTTCATGAATCCTTAAGTAAATTTAGATTTATAAAATTTCACATTTTTTTTAATAATTCAATTCTTTTGTTTATATCTGGGTGTGTTTGGAATAATTCTTTAGAGTTATAAGGTTTAACTAAGAATAGTGGAGAGATTGCATCAGGAATTCTAACATCTGTTTTTGATTCTTGTTTTATTTTTTGAAGAGCTCCAATTAAACCAGTTGGACTTCTTACAAATTTAACTGCTGAAGAATCTGCTAAATATTCTCTTTTTCTAGAAATTGCAAGTTGAACTAATGCTACAATTAAAGGAGAAATAATTGCTAAGGCTAGTGCAATTAAAATATAAATAACATTATTTTTCTCACTTCTATTAGAACTTCCTACTCCGAAAAAAAGACTTCTTAAGAATATTTGTGAGATTATTGAAATTAAACCAACTAAAACAGCAACAAGACTCATGAAACGAATATCATAATTTGCAATATGACTTAATTCATGTGATAAAACTCCTTCTAATTCTTGTTTTGTTAATTTTTCTAAAGCTCCTGTTGTAACACAGATTATTGCTTCCTTTGGATTTTTACCTGACGCAAAAGCATTTATTTGACTATCTTTCATAACATATAATTTAGGTTTTTCTAATCCTGAGGCAAGGCATAAACCTTCTACAAGATTATGATAAGTTTTGAATTGTTCTTGTTCTGCTTTTATTGCTTTAACAGAAGCTAAAACTATCTTAGAAGAACTGTTATAAGAAATTAAAACATAAAAAATAGAAAATATTGTCCCAAAAATTAATATCATAAAGAAATAATCAGATCCTGCAACTAATGAAATAGTGTATACTAAACTAAGTAATACTAAAAAGACAATTACTAATAAGAAATAAGATTTTATTTTATTCCTCTTTATTTCTTCATAAAAAGATGTTCTATTCATTTTAATTATTAAAATTCAATTACAGGATTAATTTTTTCTTCTTCAGGAATCTCAAAATAATTTTCTTTTTTAAAATGATATAAACTTGCAAACCATTTTCCTGGAATTACCTCAATAGAATTATTATAAGTCATTATTGAATCATTATAATATTGTCTTGAATATGCAATTTTATCTTCAATAGCAGAAACTTCTCTTTGCAATTCAACAAAACTTTGATTAGCTTTAACTTCAGGATAATTTTCAGCTACTGCAAATAAATTCTTTAAAGAATGTTGTAATTCACTACCAACTTTAACTTTTTCTTCAAAATTTTTAGCATTTAAAAAACTAGTTCTTGCTTTTGTAACTTCAGTTAATAAACTTTTTTCATGTTTCATATAACCTTTAACAATATTTACTAAATTAGGAATTAAATCAGATCTCTTTTTTAATTGAACATTAATTTGTGCTTTTGAATTTTTGATTCTTTGTGTTAAAACTATAAATTTGTTATAATAACCAAAAAAAGTAAGGAGTAATAATACACCTGCAATAATTAAACTAATCAATAAACTTGTCATAATATAAACTGATTAATTAAGTTTATAAATATTTTTACTTAAAGATTATTATTAAAGGAGGACTTTATGGTAAAAATAAATAAAGAAAAATGTATTGGCTGCGGAGCATGTGTAGCTGTTTGTCCAGAAGGATTTGAATTAAAAAATGGAAAAGCGCAAGTTAAAAAGCAAGTTCCATGTTCTGATGATGCAATTGATGCATGTCCTGTTGGTGCGATTAGTTAAAAATTAAAGATAAAAAGATTTAAAAACAAATATGAATTGTAATTCATATGAGCAATAATTCATATTATGTATTCTTTAGTAATCTTGCTAGTGAATTAAGAATTAAAATAATTAGTGAGTTAAAAAAAGGTAAAAAAAGTGTAAGTGAAATTTCTAATATTCTGAATATTGAACAAAGTAAAATTTCTCATGCACTTCAAAATTTAAGACATTGTAATATTGTAAATGTTGAAGTTCAAGGAAAAAATAGAATTTATTCTTTAAATAAAGATACTATAATTCCTATATTAAATTTAATTGATAAACATGCAAAAACATTTTGTAAGGGAAGATGTTGTTGTAAAGAAAAATGTGAGGAAAGATAAAAATGGAAGTTTATTTAGATAATGCAGCTACAACTAAGATAGATAATGAAGTTATAAATGAAATAATAAAGTTTAATGAAAAACATTATGCAAACCCTTCAAGTCAATATAAAATAGCTAAAGAAGTAAGAGAAAAAATAGAAGAAGCAAGGGAAAAGATAGCTAAGTATATTAATGCTGAATCTGAAGAAATAATTTTTACTAGTGGAGCAACAGAAAGTAATAACTTTGCAATTAAAGGTCTTGCTTTAGCACATCCTGAAAAAAAACATATTATTACTTCTTGTATTGAACATCCTTCTATTATTAATACATGTAAATCATTAGAAAAAAGAGGTTATGAAGTTGATTATATTAAAGTTAATGAAGAAGGGATTATAGATATTGATGAAATCAAAAAGAGAATTAGGAAAGATACTTTAGTTGTAAGTATAATGTGGATAAATAATGAAATTGGAACAATACAACCAATTAAAGAAATTGGAGAGATGTGTAAAGAAAAAGGAGTTTATTTTCATAGTGATATTGTTCAAGGTTTTAAAAAAATACCTTTAGATGTAAAAGAATTAAACATAGACTTACTGAGTGTATCTGGACATAAATTTAATGCTCCTAAAGGAATTGGTTTTTTATATATTAAATTAGGAACAAGAATTAAGAGATTTATTGACGGTGGAGAACAGGAATTTAAATTAAGGGCAGGAACTGAGAATATTTTAGGGATCATAGGTCTTTCTAAAGCATTAGAATTAAATTTAGAGATTGAAAAAGTAAAAGAAAATAGAGATTATATTCTAGAGAGATTAAAAGAAATAAAAGGAATAAAAATAAATGGTTCAACTGAAAAGCGAATTTACAATAATATTAATGTTTCTTTTTATGGTATTGAAGGAGAAAGTTTAATGTTATTATTAGATAAAGAAAATATTTATGTCTCTACTGGTTCTGCTTGTTCTTCACATAATTTAGAAGAAAGTCATGTATTAAAAGCAATTAATGTAGATGAATTATATATTCATGGAAGTATTAGAATTAGTTTAGATAAAAATATTGATAAAGAAAAAATAGATTATTTTATTGAAAAATTAAAAGAGCATGTAACTTATTTAAGAAGAATGAGCCCATTTAAAATTAAAGATGAAGAATAAAGAAAAGATAACAAAAGAAATGACTTTTTTTGAAGTTATGGAAAAAAACCCAGAAATAGGATTGATTCTAATGGAGAAAGGTTTAATGTGTGGAGGATGTGCTATGGCTCAATTTGAAACAATAGAAGAAGGATGTTTATTACATGGAATAGATGTTAATAAATTAATTATGGAATTAAATAAAAATGAATAATACAAATTATAATGAAATTGTTAAAGAGAATTTTTTAAATCCAAAAAATATGGGACAAATGGAAAATCCTGATGGAGAAGGAATTATTGGTAATGCTAAATGTGGTGATGTCTTAAAAGTAATGATTAAAGTAAAAGATAACATAATAGAAGATATTAAATTTCAAACATTTGGTTGTGCAGCTGCAATAGCTTCTTCTTCTATGTTAACACAAATTGCAAAGGATAAAAATTTAGATGAAGCAAGTAAAATAGAAAATAAAGATGTTTTAGAAAAACTTGGAGGATTACCGAGTATTAAAATACATTGTTCGAATTTAGCTGCAGATGCATTAAAAATAGCAATTGAAGATTATAAAAACAAATTAAAGAAATAATGAACTCATCGTCTCCCTTTTCAATGAGTTCATTGAGTATGAAATTTAAATAAAAAATAAAGTAATTATTTACTTTTTCTTTTTAGCAACAACTTTTTTCTTTGCTGCTGGTTTTTTAGCAGGTGCTTTTTTTGCTGCTGGTTTCTTTGCTACTGTTTTTTTAGCAACAGCTTTTTTCTTTTTACCACCTCTAGCCATCTTTGCTTCACAAACATTACCACTAGCATCTACATAATAAAGATGACCTGGTTTTCTTTCAACAACACCCTTCTTAACAATTTTTCCCATTTTTTAACCTCCTTTTTACCTCTTTAAATAAATTAATAATTTCATAAGGATATTCTTATATTTAAATGTTTCGATTTATCCGACGATTTATCGTCGTAATTTTAGATGATTTCAATTAAATATTGTCCATATAATTTTATCTTGAGAGTACCACCTTTAATCTTTTGTTTTTGGAGAAGATTATAATTTTTATCGAGGGTAATCGCTATAAAATCTTTACAAAATAAAGCTGTAATCGAAAAAAAATTTTCTTTTTTTAAATTAAAAAATAATGGAATTGTTGATTTTTTAAACATTAATCCTGTTGAAAAATTTGAAACTGGTTTAACAATTAAATTTACTTTTTTTTTATTTTCTAAATAAGTTATTTTTTTTAAAACCATTTTGATTTATATTCCCTATTATAAATTTTATCGTCTAATTTTAGATCAATATATTTTTTATATTGGATATCTACATTTTTATCATTAACCTTATCATGATGAATAAAACCACCACCAAAAGTTCTAGGAATATGCATTAATTCATGTATAATTACTTTTATTTTTTCGTTTTCAGATAATCTATCAAAGTTTTCAGAAATTACTTCTATAAGGTAAAAAGAAGTTTTTCTGTTCATTCCAATTTGCATTGCTTTTCCAAGAGCATGACAACGAGCAATAGTATTTCTTGCTGTTGAACCAAAGCTCCGAATATATGAAACATTCTCTTTATCAATATAATTCCAATTCATTAAATTAATAATTTCTTCTGATCTTTTCTTTACATCATCCGCTAAAACATATTTTATCCCCATTATATTACTTCAAGAACTTTATTTTTTACTCTTTCCCCTCTTAATAGAAGAACATTTGATTTAAAATATTTAGTTAAGAGTTTTAATAATTCTTTATTTGCTTTTCCATCTATTGGTTGTTTTTTCAAAAAAACAATATAATTATTTTCATTTTCTTTTATTATTCTTTGTTCTTTAGAATTTGTTTTTACTTTAACATTTATTTTCATATTAATGAATTATTTTACCTTGATTAAATTTGTTTTGTTTATCTTTTCTCTTCTTAATATTTAATATTATCTTTTTATCTTGTTCATCAACATATTGTTTTTTTAATAATCCTATTCCATGTTCACCACTTATTTGTCCATTATGTTTTTTAATGATTTTCATCATTTCAGGTATTAACTTCTCTTGAGATTTATTAAAACAAGGATGTAATAAACCAACAGAAATATGACCAAAACAAGGAATATTATTTTTCTCTAACCATTTCATAAGTTCAAGAAGTTTATCTAATATCATTTTTGGATCTTCTATATGAGTATACCCTTCTCCTGCTAAAAATGGATAAACTTCATCTCTTTTTTGTAATAATTTAAAATAACTTTCATTTTTCAATTCACCACCATTATCTTCAAATTCAGCAATTAAATGATAATAACTTCCAAAACCTAAACCATTAGAAGTAAATTTATCTAAATATTCAATCATTGAGATAGAAGGGTTATTCTTTAATTCTTTTGTTTTCTTAATTACTTCTTCTATTGTTTCAATTTTAAATAAAGAACCTGTTCTTTTTATTTGATTAGTTAAGTTTAAACATGCTTTCACAATTACGCCAGTTATTCCCTCCATTCTTGAAAAATCTGATAATTCTGTATTACTATTCCTTGTTAGGTTACCATTTGCATCTATTGTTTCAATCCATCTTACCCATTTAGATGTTCGTCCATACTTTATTGCTCTACTTCCAACAGCATCTGTAGCAATCATTCCACCAATAGTACAAACTCCATGACTTGAAGGATTAACTGGAAATTCTAAATTTTTTTTTGATAAATAATCTTGTAAGTCATCTAGTATTACTCCTGCTTCTACTTCTATTGTTTTACGATTTAAATCTAAATTTGAAATATGATTTAGCTTTGATAAATCTAAAATAACTTCATTTTGAGGAACACTACCACCGACTAAACCTGTTCCTCCAGCTCTAATACAAATGTGTTTATTTAATTGAATTATTTTTTTAATTTCATTTATTGTTCTTGGAAAAAAAACTTTTGATGCTTCTCCTTTTATTTGAGATGCATCATATAAATAAGGGTCTAATAATACTTTTGTCATAAATAAATTAAGATTTTTGTTTTTTTAAGACTATTGTTATTATTCTTGTAAAAAACCACCTTTTTGAAAATTCCAAAGTTTTGCATATTCTCCACCTTGTGTAATTAATTCTCTATGTGTTCCCATTTGTACTATTTTTCCTTCGTCTAAAACCACAATTAAATCAGCATTCATTATTGTTGAAAGTCTATGAGCTATAACTATAGAAGTTCTATTTTTCATTAATTTTTCTAATGCTACTTTGATATTATGTTCTGTTTCAGAATCTAATGCTGATGTTGCTTCATCTAAAACTAAGAGTTTTTTATTTGCTAAAATTGCTCTTGCAATTGATACTCTTTGTTTTTGTCCTCCTGACAACTTTACACCTCTTTCTCCAACAATTGTATTATACCCTTTTGGTAATTTCTTAATCAAGTCATTTAATTGGGCAAATTTTATAGCATTTAAAACTTCTTGTTTTCTTGCTGAAGGATTAGCAAACTTTATGTTGTTATAAATAGTATCATCAAATAGAATAACTTCTTGAGGAACAATACTCATTTCATTTCTTAATTTTTCTTGGGCAACATCTTCGATATTTATATTATCGATTAAAATTTCACCAGAATTTAAATTATAAAAACGATATAATAATTTAATCAAACTTGTCTTCCCGCATCCAGAAGAACCAACTAGAGCAACTGTTTTATTTGCAGGTATCTTTAAATTGAAATTATTAAATAATTTATTATTTTTATCATAATTAAAATAAATATTTTTAAATTCTATTTCTCCTTTTTCAATTTTTAAAGGAATTGTTTTTTCTTTATCAACTATTTCTTTTTTATAATTTTCATAATCAAATAGATCTTGTAAATCTGTTAATGAACGATAAAATCCCCTAATTCCCCAAACTAAACCATAGAGGCTACCAATTAAACTCAGATATGTTGTATAAATAAAAGAGACTGTTCCAAGAGTAATATTCCCTTTTAAAAAATCAAGAATTGGAAAGAAAAGAATAGCAATTGTTCCTATTCCAATGATAATATTTTGACCAGAGTCAAAAAGTTTAAACCAAGAATAGTATTTATATTGTTTTTCTTTAGTTTTATTAGAATACTTTTTATATAAACTTTTAATAAATTCGTTTTTACCAAAATATTTTATTGAGTCTATATTAATAAAAATGTCTGAAATATTCCCTTTTTCTAAGTTATCATATTTGTTATAAGCTTTTTTATCTAATTGTTGAGATTGTTGTATCTTTACACTGAATAAAACAAATGAAAATGCAACTAAACCAACAATTAATGCAGAAATCCAATTAAAATAAATTAAAGATGCTCCAATGACTATTACTTGAATAAAAAAAGGTGCAA
>JAEWUG010000020.1 GCA_023397215.1 Nanobdellota archaeon
TTTCAAAGCAGGAGATATTCTATTCACTAGACTTTATCCTGATAAAAATAGAATAATAATAGTTCCCGAAGAAATTAAAGAAGGAGTTTGTTCTGACGAAATATATTTGATTAGACCAAAAGATGAAAATGAAATTAATTCTTATGTCTTATTGGCGGCTTTAAAATCTTCTATGGTAACAAATCAAGTAAGAGATTTAATTTCAGGTAGTTCTTCATCTCGTCCAAGATTAAAAGATAAAGATTTACATAATGTAATTATCCCTATTTTAAGCCAAGAGGAAAATAAGAAAATTACCAAGAATATGAAAACTATAGTTGAAAATCATTGGAATGCTTGTCAGGATTATCTTGGAAAATATAAAGAAGTATTATCTTATTTTGGCGACGATTTGAAAATAAATTTGGTGAGAAAGGTATAGAATAAATTCTTTTTCGCAGAAAAAGACTATCTTAAAAGCCCCCTTAATAAATTTCTTTTACGAAGTAAAAGTCAATATGTGCGTAGCACCTGGACTCCCCCTCTTTTGCTTCTTTTTCTAAAAGAAGAATGCGATTTAGACTAGTGAAAATTTAATTGCGTATAACATAGATTAAACGAACTTTTATTGTGGATATATTTTGTTTAACCTTCCTATTTATCCTAAAAAGAGAATTAATCTTTTATTCTATCTCCACAAAGTTCTATTATGAGTTATGCATTACCTATTGATATTTTTATTGAAAAATTGCAAGAAAGAATTAAATTACGAGGATATACAAAACAAACTGAAAAGAGTTATTGTTATCATGTTAAAGATTTTTTATCATTTTTAGATAAAAGTAGACTTAATCTTAATGAAGAAGGTGTTAAATCTTATTTACTTTTTCTTAATTTATCAAATAATTCTGTTCGTCTAAAAATTATGGCTATTAAATTTTTCTTTTTAGAAGTATTGAAAAATCCAATAAATAATTTTAATATTCCTAATCCTAAAAAACATAAAATTTTACCAAAAATACTATCCAAAGAAGATATTCAGAAGATTATTAATTTGAATACTAATTTAAAACATAGGCTTATTATAAAAATTTTATATTCTTCTGGGTTAAGGTTACAAGAACTAATTGACTTGAAAAGAAATTGTATTGATTTTGATAGAAATTTAATTTTTGTTAAATCAGGTAAGGGAAAAAAGGACAGATTTACTTTATTGAGCCAAGAAATTAAATTAGATTTGTTAAAATATTATAGTAGTTTTAATTTTAAAACAGATTATGTTTTAGAAGGTAGAAATAAAAAATATTCAAAAAAATCTGTACAAAAAATATTAGAATCTTCTGGTAAAAAAATCGGTAAAAAGATTACACCTCATATGCTTAGACATTCTTTTGCGACACATTTATTAGAATCTGGTATAGACATTCGTTATATTCAAAAATTATTAGGACATTCTGACTTAAAAACAACAGAAATTTATACACATGTTTCAAATAAAAATTTGCAAAATATCAAATCACCATTAGATTCTCTATAAAAAAATTTCTGATTTAAATTCTAGATCCTAGATTAAAGTTTTTTATTGTTCTTGTCTCAAATCCTAGTCTATTAGAAATATAACCTGCTTTATTGTATTGATTTGATTTTTCTAATTTTCTTAAATATTCTAATTCTAATTTTAAAGCATCTCCTTCTAGTCCTTTTTCTCTTGCTAATTTTATGGCTTCATCATATTTATTTAATACTCTTAAAATTCCAATTGCATCTGTGTAATAACCTAATTGAATTTGTTTTTGGGAAGCAGAATAAAAATCTTTTTTTTGAAAGTCGTCAAGTAATAAATTTAATACTTCTTCTTCGTTTTCAATTGTTTTGATAATAAAATCAATATTTTTTGCCATAACAAGAAGTTATTTGAGGAGTTTATAAAACTTTTTATGGTGTAATTACTATAAAGTGAAAAGAATAAAAAACGAAGCCTTAAAACCTTGATTTACTTTTTTTAATAATGGTAAGAGTTAGGTATTCATTTGGTTCAAGACATACTGGTAATTTAAAGAATATTAGAAAGCAAAGACAAAAATTTCCGAAAATTGTTTTAGATGTTATTGAGATTAGTGATGTTATTTTAGAAGTTCTTGATGCTAGATTTATTGATGAAACTAGAAATTTAGAATTAGAAAAATTAATTGAAAGAAAAGGTAAAAGAATTATTTATGTTTTGAATAAAGCAGATTTAATTGATAAAAAGAGTATTAAAGAGAAAATTAAGATTAAACCTTATATTTTTATTTCATGTACTGAAAGAAAGGGAAGTTTTGGACTTAGAAATTTAATTAAGAGAATTATTAATGAAATTGATTTAGAAAATAAAAAAAGAGCACAAGTTGGAATTATTGGTTATCCAAATACAGGAAAAAGTTCTTTAATTAATTTTTTAACTGGTAGAAGTGTTGCTAAAAAAGGGAATGAAGCAGGATTTACTAAGGGAATGCAAAAGATTAGACTAACACAAAATATTTTGATTTTAGATACTCCTGGTGTAATTTCTAATGAAGATTATTCAATGCATGATAATAGCAAAATCTCAAAGCATGCTAAAATTGGTTCTAGAAGTGTTGGAAAAATAAAAGAGCCAGAAGTTGTAATTCAAAGTTTAATTAATGAACACAGAGAAAAATTAGAAAAATCATATGGTGTAGATTCAAAAGGTGATTCTGAAGTTTTTTTAGAAGAAGTTGGTAAAAATAAAAATTATCTAAAAAAAGGTGGTGAAGTAGATATTACAAGAACTGCTTTACAAATTATTAAAGAATGGCAAGATGGTAAGTTCAAGTTTTAATTTTTGGAAACAATAATTTTTGATTTAAACCAATTAAAAATACTGAGACTATTATAAAAGACCAATGAATTGAAAATGTTAAAATAAAACAAATAATTGCAAGAATAGAATTTATTATTACATATAAATTTTTCATATTTTAACTTATTTTATGAACTTTATTAATTTTTTTAAAAAGAATTTTAAACAAAACATTTATATAATAGTTTTGACTTTAATATTTGTAGCAAAGAATTAATTAAAATCTTGAAACTTCGGTTTTTTGGTTTTAGTTAAATTATTAATTAAGATCTTAAGGTCTCGTATTTTGAGATTTTGGTTAATATTTAGTACCTTTATGGTATTATTCTTTGCTACGCTTTTCTTTATGATTAAATTTATAAAATAAAAATAACTAGTTTAATTATGAAAATTATTATGAGTCTTTTTTTATTAATTTTAGTTAGTTGTAGTTTAGTCTTAAGTTTAGAAGAAAATTTAGAAGATTATAATTTAAGTGAATTAACTAATGAAGAAATTGAAGAATTAAAAGAAATGCAAGATGTTGATTTTACTAATCTGAGTTCATTTATTAATCATCCAAAGGCATGTGATTTAATTAAGAGTCAATTAGAATCAGAAATAGTAGGTGTTATTTTACCCAAAGAAGTTCCTTTTAGTAATGAAGTTTTTATTGTATTTATTGATACTAACCTTATTGCGAGTGTAAAATTAGAAAATAAAGAAATAACTTCTTTTGATTGTTCAAATGAATCTGAACCAACATTTGAGATTTATTTATCTAGCTCTATTTTTTCACAAGAACAAGTGAAATTATTAAATGAAAATCCTATTAAGTTTTATTTAGAAAATAAAAAAGTAGGAAATATTGAGATTAAAGCAAATGGTTTTATGCAAGGATTAAAATTAGGTTTTATGAATTTTGGAATAAGAATTGCTAATTTATTTATTTAAAACTTTTTTAAGATAAATTTAAAAGAAATTATTTTGGTATTATTATATGATTGATAAAATAGAGATTCGTGGAGCAAGAGAACATAATTTAAAGAATATTTCAATTGATTTTCCTAAAAATAAGTTTATTGTACTTACTGGTTTATCTGGTTCAGGAAAGTCTACTTTAGCTTTTGATACATTATATGCTGAAGGACATAGGAGATATGCTGAGAGTTTGAGTTCTTATGCTAGACAATTTATTGGTGTTATGAATAAACCAGATGTAGATTCTATTGAAGGTTTAAGTCCTGCTATTTCTATAGAACAAAAAACAACAAATAAAAATCCACGTTCAACTGTTGGTACTATTACTGAAATTTATGATTATTTAAGACTTTTATTTGCTAGAATTGGTACTCCATATTGTCCAAATCATAATATTCCAATTACTTCTCAAACACCTAATGAAATTTTTAATAGAATTAAAGAAAAATTTAAAGGACAAATAAATATTCTTTCTCCAATAGTTAGACAAAAAAAAGGAACATATGAACAATTATTTAAAGATTTGAATAAAGGTGGATATATTCGTGTTAGAGTAAATGGACAAATATATAGAACTGATGAGAAAATAGAATTGGATAGATATAAAAAACAAGATATTGAGGTGATTATTGATAGAATTGATATTGAAGATTCTATAAGGCTTATTGAAGCAATTGAAAATGCAACTGTTATGAGTAATGGATTAGTTATTATTAATGCTGAAAAAGAAGAAGAGATGTTTTCGACTAAAATGAGTTGTCCTGAATGTGATTTCTCTTTTGAAGAATTACAACCTAGAATGTTTAGTTTTAATTCTCCTTTTGGAGCTTGTTCTGAATGTCATGGTTTAGGTGTTAAAATTGAATTTGATCCTGAATTAATTATCCCTGATAAAGATAAATCAATTATTGATGGAGCAATTAAAGTATATGGTAAAATGGAGAATTCATGGAGGATACAACAATTAGGTGTTATTGGAAAACATTGTGGATTTGATATTTTTAGCCCAATAAATAAATTTAGTAAAGAATCTTTAAATTCATTGTTATATGGTTGCTCAAAACCAATTCATGGAAGTTGGGATAGTGGTGCTAAAATGCATTTTGAAAATGGGTGGGAAGGATTAATACCTCAACAAGAAAGATTATTCAGAGAAACTCAATCAGATTATAGAAAAAGAGAATTAGAAAAATTTATGCAAGAAAAAAAATGTCCTGTTTGTCAAGGTAAAAGACTTAAAGATAAAGTATTATCAGTTTATATAAACAAAAAAAATATTATTGATATTACAAATTTATCTATTAAAGATGCATTAAATTTTTTTACAAATATAAAATTAGATAATAAAAAACAAGAAATTGCTAGACAAATTTTAAAAGAGATTAAAGAAAGGCTTGGTTTTTTGAATAATGTTGGTCTTGATTATTTAACATTAAGTAGAAATGCAGGAACATTGTCAGGTGGAGAAGCTCAAAGAATTAGACTTGCAACTCAAATAGGTTCTAATTTAACAGGAGTATTATATGTATTAGACGAGCCTAGTATTGGTTTACATCAAAGAGATAATAATCGTTTAATTGAAACATTACATAAATTAAGAGATTTAGGAAATACTTTAATTGTAGTAGAACATGATGAAGATACTATAAAAAATGCAGATTATATTGTTGATATAGGTCCAGGTGCAGGTGTTCATGGTGGAGAAATTGTTGCTAAAGGAAATTTAGAAGATATTAAAAATAATAAAGATTCATTAACAGGAAAATATCTAAGAGGAGAAGAATTTATTTTAGTTCCAAATAAAAGAAGAGAAAAAGGACCTTTTATTCAATTAAAAGGATGTTTAGAGAATAATTTAAAAAATATAAATGTTGATATTCCTACAAATTGTTTAACTGTTGTTACAGGTGTTAGTGGAAGTGGTAAGTCTACTCTAATTAATGAAATCTTATACAAAGCTATGATGAAAAAAATTCATAATTCGAAAATAATTCCTGGAAAACATAAATCATTAAAATTAAATTCTGAAATTGATAAAGTAATTGTAATTGATCAATCTCCAATTGGTAAAACTCCAAGGAGTAATCCTGCCACTTATATAGGTGTATTTGATGAAATTAGAAAATTATTTAGTGAAACAAAAGAATCAAAATTAAGAGGATATAATCAAGGTAGATTTAGTTTTAATGTACATGGTGGAAGATGTGAGAAATGTAATGGTGATGGAACTATTAAAATTGAAATGAGCTTTTTACCAGATGTTTATGTAGAATGTGAAGAATGTAAAGGTAAAAGATATAATAAAGAAACTTTAGAAATAAAATACAAAGGAAAGAATATTTCTGATGTTTTAGAGATGACTGTTGAAGAAGCTTTAACTTTTTTTGAAAATCATCCAAATATTAAAAGAAAAATTAAAACATTATTTCAAGTTGGTTTAGGATATATTAAATTAGGACAGAGTTCTACTACACTTTCTGGAGGAGAAAGTCAAAGAATTAAACTAACTAAAGAATTAGCTAAAAGATCAACAGGTAAGACATTATATTTATTAGATGAACCAACAACAGGACTTCACTTTCATGATGTTAAAAAATTATTAAATGTAATTAATTATTTAGTAGATAAACAAAATAGTGTAGTTATTATTGAACATAATTTAGATGTTATAAAATGTGCTGATTGGATTATTGACTTAGGTCCTGAAGGTGGGCAAAGAGGAGGAGAAATAGTTATTTCAGGAACACCTGAAGAAGTTGCAAATTGTGAAGAAAGTTGGACTGGTAAATTCTTGAAAAAAGAATTGAATAAAAAAGAGAATTATTTAAATTAAAAAGAAATATTATTGTATGGATAAAAAAGTGGATACTTCAAAATTACCAAATGAACCTGGTTGTTATCTTTATAAAAATAAAAGAGGAACAGTAATTTATATTGGTAAAGCAAAAAATTTGAAAAAAAGGGTTAGTTCTTATTTTAATAAAAAAGTTTTAGATTCAAAGACAAAAGCCTTAGTTGAAAATATTGAAAAAGTTGATTTTATAGTTACAAATAATGAAATTGAAGCATTTTTATTAGAGAACAATTTAATAAAAAAATATAAACCCCGATATAATATAAATTTGAGAGATTCTAAAAGATATGCTTTTATTGAAGAAACAAATGATATTTATCCTATGTTTAAGATTTCTAGAATAAATAAATCAAAAAATAGATTATATGGTCCTTATGTTTCTGCGAGATTAAGAGATTATCTATTAGATATTATTAACAAAACATTTCAATTAAGAACTTGTAAAAGACTCCCAAAAAAAGAATGTTTAAGATATTCATTAGGTATTTGCAGTGCACCTTGTATAAATAAAATTACAAAAGAAAATTACCTTAAAGATGTAGATTCTGCAAGAAAAGTGTTGTCTGGTAAAACAGATGAATTAATAAAAAATTTAGAAAAAGAAATGAAAGATTATTCATCTAAAAAAAATTATGAATTAGCTTTAATCTGTAAACAAAAAATTGATTCTTTAAATTTATTAAAAGAAAAACAAAATGTTGAGAAACAAAAAACATATAATGAAGATATTATTAATTTTAAAATTTCCGATAATAAAGTTTATTTATTAGTTTTTAATATAAATAAAGGATTATTAGAAAATAAACAAGAATTTATTTTTGATTTTAGTGAAGAATTTTTTGAAGAATTTTTAAATAGGTATTATTCTGAAAATGAAATTCCTTCTAAAATAATATTACCATATGAAATTGAAGACAGTTTAAAATTATACCTCCAGTCTAAAACTAATAAAAAGATAAAATTTATAACTCCAATTAAAGGTGAATTAAAGAATTTATTAGAATTAGTAAACAAAAATATTGAAATTAGTTTTTTTGGGAAAATAGAAACATTAAAGGAATTAAAAAAATTATTAAATTTGCCTCAAGTACCTTATATTATTGAATGTTTTGATATTTCTCATTTAAGTGGTACAAATATTGTTGCTTCAATGGTTCAATTTAGAAATGGCCTCCCTTCTAAAGAGAATTATAGAAGATTTAAATTAAAAAGTGTTTCTCAAAATGATGATTTTGCTTCAATGAAAGAAGTAATACATAGAAGATATTCTAAACTCCTCTTAGAAAAAAGAGAATTTCCAGATTTAATTTTAATAGACGGTGGTAAAGGACAATTAAGTATAGCATTAGAAGTATTAAAAAGTTTAGATTTAAAAATTCCTGTTATTAGTCTTGCTAAAAAATTAGAAGAAATATATTTACCTCATAAAAAGGATTCTATTTTATTAAATAATAAAAATAAAGCAAGGTTATTACTTCAACAAATAAGAGATGAAGCTCATAGATTTGCTATAAATTATAATAGATTATTAAGAAAAAAATCTTTATTTGAAAAATAATCTTAAATTTTTAAACTAATTACTTTTGAAATATTTTCTTGCATAGATATTCCATATAATGTTGTTGCTTCACTTATTAAAGTGTCATTATGAGTTATAATAATATATTGACCTGTATTTTTATATTTCTTAATTAAAGCAGCTAATAATTCACTATTATGTTTATCTAAAGCAGCGTCGATTTCATCAAAAATATAAAAACAGTAAGGTTTGTATTCTTGTATTGCAAAGATTAAAGCTAAAGCAACAAGAGTCTTTTCTCCACCAGATAAACTAGTAATATCAAAATATTTACTTTTTCCAACTTTAACTAAGATATTTAGTCCTGAATTAAAAGGGTTTTTCTTATCTTCTAATTCTAAACTCACTTCTCCTTTATTTGATAATAAATTAAAATTACGAGTAAATAATTCATTAATAGAATCCAATGTTGAATTAAAAGATTTTCTTTTTTTCTTATCTATTTCTTCTATTATTTCTACTATTTTTTGTTTTTCTGTTTCTATAATCTTAACTCTTTCTTCAATAGAATTTACTTGTTCTGTTACTTGATCAAAAACTTCAACAGCTTTTAAATTTACATTTCCTACTTGACTAATTTTAAATTGTGATTTTTGTAATCTTTCTTTTATTTCATCTATATTCCCATTAAATAATTCTAATCCTTTATACTCTCCTTGTTCTTTTAATAATGAATCTAATTGTGCAGTATACTGAGCAATAATAATCTTATTAGAATTTATTTTTTCTTCAATATTATGTATTAAATGTTTAAAACCAATAATATCTGTTTCAAAAGCTTTTTGTTTGTCAGATATTTCATTTTTTTGAGAAAATAAGATTTCACATTTTTCAAATAAAATTTGTTCTTCCTTTTGTTTTTTATCTAAAACTTTTTGCTTTTCTTTTATTAAAACAAAAATTCTATTAAATTCTTCATTTGATTCTTCAATATCTCGTGTTAATGATTTTATCTCTACTTCTATTCTTGACAATTCTCTTTGTTTTATAACAATTTGACTATCAACATCTATATCTAGAAAATTAAATTCTTGTAATTTTAATCTTAATTCATCATACTTTTCTTCTATATCTTTTAATTGTTCAAATTCTTTTTTATATTTTAAGATATTTTGATTTATAATATTAATTTCTTCATTTAAGATATTCTGATTTTGGATTAATTTATTAACTAAATTATTTTTTTCTTCAATTGTTTTTAATTTAATAATATCAATATCTATCTCATTAATTTTAATAATTACTTGAGATAATTTTTCTTCTAAAGTTGTAATATTCTCTTTTATTTTATTTGATTGATTATTATTATTTTCTTTCTCAGTTTTATAACTGGTAATCTTTTCTTGTGAGGTCTTTTTTATTTGATCTTTATATTCTTCAGTTACATCTTGTTTACATAAAGGGCAATTATCCAAAGTTAAAATTTCTTGTTCTAATTTTTCTTCTTGACGAATATTTTCTTCTAAAACAGCATTTTTATTTTGATGAATAATAATTAATTCTTTTAATTTTTTTATTTCTTCTAAGAAATCTGCTTGGTTTTTCTTTAATTCTAGTCTTAAATTTTCTCCATGATTTATTGATTTCGCAAATTTAATTTCTTTTTCTAATGAATCTAATGATTTACGAGTAATTTCAATTTCTTTATTTGATTCAATTATATTTTTCTGTTTTTCTTCATATTGTCTATTTAATGTTGATAATTCTGATTTTAAAACATAAAATCTTCTTCTTTTTTTTTCAAGTTGGTTTAATTCTTCTTGAATCTTTTTTTGTTCTTCTTGTCTTTGTTTTATTTTAGGGCTTGTTGTCTGAATATTATTTATTTCTTGTTCTAATCTTTCTTGTTTTTCTTTTAAATGATTAATTTTATTATGACTATCTTTAATTCTATTTTCAAAATTTTCTTTTCTTACTTCTAACCCTGCTAATTCTGCTTTTAGATCTGCTATATCTCTATGTAAATTTTCTTGTTCATTACTTGTAGAATCTTGAATTTTTTTATTTATTTCAGATAAATGATATTCTAATTGTTCTATTTCTAATTTTTTATCTTGAACTTGTTTTTTTATTTTATCTATTTCCTTATTATGACTTTCAATTATTCTTTCAATTCCCCAAATTTCTTTTTGTTTATCTTTAATTGTTCTATCAATAATTGTAGCTTTACATTTCTTTATTGTTTCTTCTAACTTCTGAAAATTAAGTGCATCTTGTCTTTCTTTTTCTAAATTTTTAAGATAACTTTTTCTTTCTCTTAAAACTGCAC
>JAEWUG010000042.1 GCA_023397215.1 Nanobdellota archaeon
GATCCGGGTAGAGTTGGTTGTATGGTAGAACTTTTATGTGAAACTGATTTTGTGGCTGTAAATGAAGAATTTTTAACTGTAAGCAAAGATTTATGTTTACAAGTAGCGGCATTAAATCCAGAAAACGTTGAACAATTATTAGAACAAGATTTTATTAAAGATGGTTCTAAAAAAGTTAAAGATATAGTTTTAGCTTTAAATAGTAAATTTGGTGAAAATATTAAAATTGGAAGAATTGCTAGATTTGAAATAGAAAGTGCTCCGGCTACATGTGAATAATTTTTTTTTATTTGATAAATAAAACCCTCTGAGAGATCAGGGGGTTTTTGATGGAATATATTTATAGATTTTTGCCCAAGTATATTTATTTATTGATAAAAACTTTATTGATTTAAATTTTGGATTATTAATAAATTTATTATCATGAAAAGCAGAAATATGATGTAATGTTTCATTAGTATATTTATCTATTACATTTTTTTGATCTATAGTAGTAGAACTTTGAGTAACTACAAAAATTTCTTTGTTGTCATAATAGTCATCGTTATTAATGACACAGAGAATATCGTTGTTACATTTGGTAAAGATATTTGAGAAATCTTCATAACTACTGATGTCAATCATAACTGATTTGTTTTTATTAAAGTAAATCATAGCTCCGGGATCAAACATAAACAATATGGTTGTGTTTTTTAGGTCTTGTTGATTTACCCAATTAGAGACTAGACGATATTCTAATTTTTCAAAAGCACCATCATGTATTGAATATTGACTTAGTCCAATTAAATTAATAGTTAAAAGAATAAAAAAAATTATTATGGTAACAAGTGTGCTTTTTCTGTTGATTAAAACGAAATAAATAATCCAAAACATGGGGAATAAATATCGAATATTAAAGTTTGGAAAAATTGCGGTAAAGACTAGATAAGATGGAATGATTAAGTAGATGATTTGAATTATTTTGGTATTTTTTTTGAAAAAAACATTTTTAAAACAAATTATTAAAATGATACTAGAGAAAATTAATCTACTATTGGCAGTTAATAATTCAAAATGAAATTGACTATTTGGAAAAAAGACAACACTAAGTAAATATTCAATTGGGTTACTAAAAATAATATCTAATAGTGACTTGAATGGTTGAAAATTGGGAATATTGTTTACCCCATTAACTACTTCGTCAATATAGGCATTTTGAAAAATGGAATTTCCAAGGCTATGAGAATTTAATATTATTAGCCAAAAAATTATTGGAATAATAGCAATAAAGACATGAAAAAATTTTATTTTTTTATTTTTTTTAAAAAAATCTATAATAAAAATTGCTGCTACAACAATAATGGCTTCATAGCGAACAAAAAAAGAAAGACCACTTAATAAATAACTGGATAAATAATGTTTTTTAGAATAGAGTAAAAGAACTAAGGTAAGGAAAAAAGTGAAAATAACCTCATTGGTTATATTGAGACTATCGGTAATATAAAGTTTATTGGTAGCTATTAGAAGGATAAGTAATAAACCAAACCAAGGTTTTTTTTTGGAAAAAATGAAAAAAATATTTAATAGGGATAAGGTAGCACAAATTATATTAATTAAATGAGCACTAAAAAGTTCTGGATATTCAACATTTGAAAATAATTTTGAAACTAGACAAATGATTATTGGGGCGAATGGTGGTGGATGAATACTGTCTGGCAATTTTAGGTTTAAATATTTATGTCCATCATTGATATATTGAAAAAAATCTGAATTAGGAAATTTAATATAATCTATGTTTTTGAATAATCCAACAAAGAAAAATGGAATTAAGATGACAGTTAATATCTTAGGTAAGTTATTTTTAATAAATTTAGAAATCATGTCTTTATTTATTATATCGATTGATTGATGAATTATTTTAATTTAAAATTGTTGAATGTGTGGAATTTTTGGATGTATAGATCCTAATAATGAATTAAGTAATAAAAATAATATTTTTTTTAGATTGAATAAATATTCTTATAGAAGAGGGAAGGACTCTACTGGTGTATGGTTGATCAATAATCATTTGGAACATTCTTGCATTTTGCCTATAAATAGTAAGAAATTTATTAATACTGATGAATTTAAAAAAGAGATTTTCCCATACATATCAAATTCGAAAATTGTTTTGGGTCATTGTAGATTGGCAACAAATGGAGATATTGGTAATTTAAAAAATAACCAACCATTAATTAAAAATGATTTGGTTTTAGCTCATAATGGAATAATTGTAAATGTTGAGGATTTAATAAGACGATTTGGAATTAAAAAATATGATTCTGATTCGAGGGTTTTATTGGAAATAATTTTAAAACTAAAAAAAGATAAAAACTTAACTTTGACAGAAGCTATTAAATATCTATCTCAATATGCAATTGGCACGTTAAATCTAGTAGTTGTAGATAAAAGTAATCCTAAAAAAAATGAAGTGGTTTTTGCATCTAACAATGGTTCTTTATATATAGGTAAATTTAAGTCAGCTATTTTATTTGCTTCTGAAAAGAAATTTTTGGAAAAACTGAAAACTAAAAAAATTAACATAAGTAAGGTTGGACCAGGAAAAATAATTACAGTTAATTTAGATGGTGTGAGGAAAGAATCAGTTTTAGATAAGACAGAAATACTAGAAACTAAAAGTAGTACACATAAAAAGACCAATGATTTAACAAATCATAAAATTAATTTTAAAAAAATATCAAAAATAAAGAGATGCGTAAGATGCGTGTTACCTGAAACGACACCATTTATTAGTTTTGATAAAAATGGAGTTTGTAATTATTGTAATGAACATAAAAAAATAAAACATAAAGGAGTAAATGCTTTAGAAAAAATAATTAAGAATTATAGATCTAGAGATAATAATCCAGATTGTATTATTGCTTTTAGTGGTGGAAGAGATAGTTCTTATGGATTACATTATTTAGTCAAAGTTTTAAAAATGCATCCAGTGGCAGTGACTTTTGATTGGGGAATGCTGTCTGATGTTGGTAGACGAAATCAATCCAGAATGCTGGCAAAACTAGGTGTAGAACATATTGTGATTTCGGCTGATATTAAAAAAGTGAGAGAAGATATAAAAATGAATTTAAAAGCTTGGTTGAAAAGACCGAATTTAGGAATGATTCCTTTATTGATGCAAGGTGATAAAACAACAGAATATTATATTGATAAAGTAAAAAAAGAATTAGGAGTTAAATTAGTCTTTTTTTGTCGAGGAAATGAATTAGAAAAAGAAGAATTTAAATCTGGTTATTGTGGTGTTAAAAATGCTGATCCTGGTGGAGTAATACATAATTATTATTGGTTGGATAAATTGAAATTATTAACTTATTATGTAAAAGAATTTTTATTAAATCCAGCTTATTTAAACAGGTCTTTGTGGAGTAGTTTTTTAGGTTATTTAATTACTTTTGTAGTTCCTCATGACTATATTTATTTGTGGCATTATATACCTTGGGATGAAAACAAAATTATTAAGACTTTAAAAAAAGAATATAATTGGGAAGGTGATAATGAAACGGGATTGACATGGAGAATTGATGATGGATCTCCGGCTTTTTATAACTATGTTTATTGTCAAATCCAAGGGTTTACAGAGAATGACTCTTTTAGAAGTCATCAAATTAGAGAGGGAATAATTACAAGGGATGAAGCTTTAAAGTTAATTTATGAAGAAAATATGCCTAGATA
>JAEWUG010000024.1 GCA_023397215.1 Nanobdellota archaeon
CATCCCAATTACTTAAATCATTATCAAAATCAGACCATCTAAACATATGACTCATATTAATAACATTACTTACATCCCAATTACTCAAATTACCATTAAATCGAGAACCCTCAAACATATGACTCATATCAATAACATTACTTACATCCCAATTACTTAAATCATTATCAAAATTAATAACCCACTGAAACATATGACTCATATCAATAACATTACTTACATCCCAATTACTCAAATTACCATTAAAATAATTTGCACCAAAAAACATATAACTTAAATTATTTGTATCTTTCAAATTTAAAGGATCCAAATTATCTAAAAGTTTTAAATTTCTTGCACCACTAAAATAAGAGCCATTATTTCCTAGATTCAAAGAACCCCAATTAAAAATACTAATAATTTTTAATTGATCTTCTTGATTATTAAATCTCCATCCAGAAATAATACCATCTATCTTAATAATATAAATGCCTTCTTTCTTATAATTATGAATTATTTCACTTTGATTCCAAAAAGAAATATTATCATAACATCCATCTCCCCAATCAATTGTAAAATTATAATTCCCTCCTTTTTCTAAAGGTAGTTTTAATTGAGTAGAATTACTAACCCCCTCATTTCTAGTGTCCCACATAGATATAAAAGAATTATCTAAACTAAAATAATGATAAGAACAAAAGATTATAATTATAATTATAATTAAAAAATAAAAAAAATTGGTTTTCTTCATAAAATGTATTTAAACTTAATTTTATTTAAAAGTTTTTATTAATAACTTCTACCAGAATAAACTACAAATTTAGCTAGTTTACCACAAAAAGGACATTTTTTATCATTAAAGGGTTTTTCTATTTTATTACCCAAACATCCTCTGACATCAGCTAATAATTCTTTTTCAATATAAGCTGCACAAGATTCACCTTCTGTATCTAAAGAACAAAAATTAAACTTAGCTATTTTTCCTTCATTTAAAACTCTTTTAATATCTAATTTATTCTCACATTCAATGATCTTAGAATAAAAAGATTCATCAGCTTTTTGTTTTAATCTTAAGTCATATTCAATACCTAAGTTTTTAATCTCCTCAACAAAACCATCTAATTTAATTTTTCTTTTTTCTTTTAAATCTCTTATAAAAACAGTTAATTCATTTGATGTTAATTCTTTTTCTCCAACTTCTATTCTAAAAGGAATTCCTTTCATTTCCCAATAAAAGAATTTTTCACCAGGACGTTTTTCACTATCATCAATTTTCACATCAACTCCTTCTTGAAATAATTCTTGGCCTAATTTATCTACAAAAGCTTTAATTTCATCATTCTTTTTCTCGCTATACATAGGAACAATAACAACTTGATAAGGAGAAATAACATAAGGTAAAACTAAACCACTATTATCTCCATGAACTGAAATTACACTTGCAAGAATTCTTGAAATTGCAGGACCATAACAAGTTTGCCAAACATAATTTTCTTTTTCATTTTCATCAATAAATTTAATATCAAAAGCTTTAGAAAAATGTTGACCTAAAAAATGTGTTGAAGGTTGTTGAATTATCTTCCCATCAGGCATTAAACTATCACTTCCAATAGTATAAACAGCCCCAGGAAATTTGTCCCATTCAGGTCTTTTCAACGGTAAAAATGGTACACCAAACGTTTGATGCATAACTTTTTCAGTCATCTTAATATCTTCCTGTACTTGTTCTTCTGCTCCTTTTTTTGATTTAAAACAATCATGAGCTTCAATCCACCAAAATTCTCTACCTCTAATTAATGGCCGAGTAGCCTTTGTTTCATATCTAAATACACTTCCTCTTTGATACAATTTATAAGGTAAATCTCTATAACTTCTAATCCATTTATTATACATCTCATAAAATTCTGTTTCCCCTGTTGGACGAAGTGCTACTCTATCTTCTCCTTGTTTTAATTCTAACCAAAAAACATCTGGAGAAAAACCTTTAACATGACCTGCTTCTTTTTTAAAATTCTCTTCAGGTATAACCATTGGAAAAAAACTTGGTTCATGACCTTTTTTTTGTAATTCTAATTCATAAAGTTTATACATCTTCTCTATAATTCTAGCACCCCATGGTCGAATTACCACAAATCCCTTAACACCATAACGAATATCACTAATTTCAGTTCTTTGTAAAATTTCAGAATACCACTCAGAAAAATTTTTTTCTTTATCAATATCAAACATTACTTTCTTTTTAGTCATAAAAAAACAAACAAAAAATACTTTATAAATATTAGTTTAACAATTACGGGCTCGGGAAGACTCGAACTCCCATCAACAGGGCCGAAACCTGGTATTCTATCCCTTAAACTACGAGCCCATACAATAAAATTAAATAAAAAGAATTTATAAAACTAATCAATTTTTACACTGATCTAATATAGAATCATATAATTGTCTTGCTTCTTCAAAAGAACATTTAACCTTAATTAAGGAATGAAATTTACTAAAATAATTATGACCTTTCTTAGAAATTTCTAAATAATAATCTATTGGTGGAAGATGGGCATAATTTGGAAAATGATTCACAGTAGAATCTTTTATTAATTGAGCATTCTCTTCAGTAATTACACCAACAGGCTTGATTTCTCCTCCAGGAGTACTACCATAAATTCCATAAAAAGTAGAATCAGGATTACAACCGATAACATAATTTATACCTCTTTGAATAGATGAAACCTTTTTATTTTTAGTAATAAGACTTTTATCTTTAGGTAGATCATATTTATCTGAAATTCCTTTATCAACTCTATAAACTTCTTTATTAACCTTATAAGTCAAATCTTCCATTGCAAGAATAAACAACACTTAATATTTATAAAATTAACTACTCTAAAAATACATCAAAATTAATCAAAAATATTTTTTAATATTTCTTTTCTTTTTTCTTCAGCGATACATATCTGACAGACTTTACTATTATCCTTACTAAACCCAAAAAATTTCTCTTGTGTTAATCGATGACATTTACTACAAGCTCTTAAACAATTTAAACAAAATTCTTCTCCACTAATAAAATCTTTTCTAATATGATCATTACATACATAATTGCCACATTTTAAACATTTTTTAATACAATCTCTACACAATTCCCTACCACAAATTTTACATTTTTGAGTTATACATTTATCACAAATAATTTTGTGACACAAATCACACTTACGAATACATTTTTCACAGACTAAATGCCCACCAGAACATAAAGTAATTTTATTTAAATTAGAATTACAAGAATCACATTTTAAACCTTCAAAACTCTTTGTTAAAGGATCAAACAAAACTTCAACACTTCTTCTTGCAAAATTATTATCTAAAATAAGATTAAAAATAAAAATAGGGTAATAAATAATTGTAGTATTTAATAATTTATTAGTTAAATTTAAACTAAATCTTTGTTGAGCATCTTTAATACTAAAGTTCATTTCTTTTAAAATTCTATCCTTAGAATCATCATTTGAAAGTTTAATTAAATTTTCTTTTAATTTAGAACTTTTTGAGATTAAAAGATTCTTTTTTTCACCTTCACTTAATCTTATTTTTAATTCTAATTCTTTAATCTTATCAATTGAATTATTTAATTCATTACTAAATTCATTTAATTGCACAGTATAATATTTATTTATTCTTTCAATTTCTTTATTTAATTCTAAAGATAATTTTAAACTTAAATCATTTTTTTTATCTTCAATTAAACTTGATAAAGCAAACTTTGCAGTTTCATAATCTTTTTTTAGATTTTTAGAATCAACATTATTTAAATCTCCTTCAATAACATTATACCCACTTAAATCACCATCAACAACAACACCATCATGAACATAAATTTCATTCATTAATTGTTCTCTTTCATTTAAAAAAAGAAATGTTGTCAAAAAACTAAATCTTGAAAAAAAATTATTTTTATTTTTTTTTGTTAAATTATTTATTTTACAATTATTAAATGATAAATATTTTTTTATTTCACCAATAGGATCAATATCAAAATCTATTCTTAATAATGTTGTTTTTCCAACATTATCTAAAAATTTTTCAATAGATCTTAATAGACTAGAATTTTTATCTACAAAATCACAATTTTCTTTTTTCTCAATAAAATTAATTCTTAATGGACTTTCTTTAGAAGATAAATCTAAAAAAGATTGGGGAATATCTTCAATAATATAAATCTCATTTTCATATTTAATATTACAATTTAACTTACTAAAAAAATTAATAACAAATTCTTTTATTTCATCAACCATTTCTTAAAAAAATAAACTTATATTAAAAAGATTTATATTCAAGAATTATTTATCTAATAAAGAACTTGTAGCAATTTTACTATTATTATATTCTTTTAACCCTTCTCCAATAATATCAGCAATTTTATTAATATCTTTACTAAAAAGGTCTAAGTTCCCTTTTGAGTCTATAAAGGCATTCATTATTTTTTCTTCAATTTTATTTCTCCCTAATGTTCTACCCTCAGAATCAAGACCTAAATTAAATAAAATTATAGGAAGTTCTCCAATAACTAAACCAACACAACACATTTTATTAATAATTAGATCAACAATACTTTCTTCCATAGTCCCTTTAGTTGCAAAAGAGTAAACATAAATATCTCTTTTTTGACCTATCCTATCTAATCTACCAATTCTTTGTTCAACACTCATTGGATTCCAAGGTAAATCATAATTAATTAAATTCCTACAAAATTGAAAATTTAAACCTTCAGCCCCAGTATCTGTCGAGATTAAAATGTCTACATCTCTACTCTTAAATAAATTAATTCTTTCTGATTTTTCTTCTCTACTTAAACCACCTATAAATTCAACAATCTTTAAATTAAAAGGCTTTAATCTTTCCACAATATACTTCAATGTTGTAGGATGCCTAGTATAAATTAAAATTTTTTCATCATCACTTTTACTTCTAATTTCTTTAACTATTTCAAGAAGTTTTTCTATTTTACTATCTTTTTTTAAATCTTTATAATCATTAAATATTTCTTGAGCTAAATTTTTTGTGTTTTGATGATATTTCTCATTATCAATAATTCCTTGAAGTGTTTCCATTGCAGATTTAGAAGAACTAGTAATCTTAGGAAGTAATGAATAAATAACAAGTCTTCCATTAATTTCATGACCATCTATTTTAAAATAATTTTCTTTTAACAAAGAAACAATATTGTCATAAATTATTTTTTCTTCTTTTGTTAAATTAACACTAATAATTTTGGGAATTCTTCTTTTATATTCTATACCTGTTTCATCTCTTCTTCTCCGAATCATTACTTCATCTAATCTTTTTTTTAATTCACTTGGATTTAATGGATATCTTTTATTACCTTTATGCAAAAATTTAGATCTAAATTCTTTAACTGTCCCCAAATGACCTTTTTTTAATAAATGCAACAGATTATACAACTCAAGTAAATCATTTTGAAAAGGTGTTGCAGTTAATAATAAAAATCTTTTTTTTTGTAATCTATCAACAAACTTCCACCTAACTGTATTTTTTTCTTTTAATTTGTGAGCTTCATCAACTATAACTAAATCCCAACTAAAATCATGAGCTTTTTTATGTCTAAATTCTCTTAAATTCTTATCATAAATTTTAACCCTATCAATTGAAGCAATAGCAAAATCATATTTATTCCAATCATTAACAGATTCAATAATATTAAAGTTTAAATCAAATTTTTCATACAATTCTTCGACCCATTGGTTTACTAAACTAGGAGGGGTTAAGATTAAACACTTTTTAAAAAAACCTCTAATAATTCCTTCTTTTAAAACAAAACCCGTTGTAATTGTTTTACCTAAACCAACCTCATCAGCCAGAAGACCTGTTGAGTTCAAATCCTTAATTAAATGCAAAGCTCCTTCTCTTTGATGAGGCAAATCATACATTAAATTTCTTTTAACCAAATCATAACTAAGCAAATTATTAATATCATGATCAACTTTTATTTCTTCAGAATACTTTTTTAATTCTAAAATTTCAGGGCTATCAAATGAAGAAAGAGAATTAATATTTTCAAATAAAGAAGAATCTTCTTCAAAATTTTCATTAACAATTAAATCAACCATATATAAAATAAATATTAAGTCTCCTTTAAAAGAATAATGATAATATTAATCTTTAATTAAAGTAGATTCATTTTCAGTTAAGAAAAATACTTTTTTAGATTCTTCAACACATGCTGTTTCATTAAAATCAAATGAAATTCTTGCTGAAGGTAATGAAAATTTACCAACAAAACCTACTCTTGAATAAACAATATAACTAAAGACCCTTTCTTCACCACTGTTTAAATCTCCAATATTCCATTTTAATATTCTCTTTTCTACATCTACAAAATCAGGAGCATTTGACTTAAAATTATTATAAATTTTAACATTTAAAGGTACTCTATCAATTAAAACACCTTTTTGAATATCTTTTCTTGCTTTAATATTTAAATTAACTCTTAATGCAAATTCACCATTTTTAGTTTTAACAGGTCTAACTGTCTTCTTAATATCAATTTTTTTCTCTAAATATTTTCTAATCATAAAATAAACAAAAATAATTAAACAAAGAAAAATTAAAGGATAAAAATAATTTGTTTTAATTTTAATATTATAAACATCACCTGGATTTAATCTAAAAGACCATTCATAAACAAATAAAGAACCATTTTTATCTATTTTATTTGGTTCATTATTAAAACTAGTAAATAACCCTGAAAACCAATTTTTTTCTTCAATTATTTTTATATCCTCAACAGTATTTCCTGAATTAATTTTATTTATATTTCTAGTTCTAATTAAAAAACCACTAATTTCATCTTGTGTAACAATACCTTCTTTTTCGCTTAAATATAATTTACCCTGAACCTCTTTTAAACCTGCTTCACTATCAAAAGAACAATCAATTGCATAAACACCAGCTTTAGTTGTTTTAATTAAATTCTCACTAACATTTAGCTCTATTTCTTTAATTTCATATGAACTTAAATTAAAATCAGATTCAAAATTTGACAAAATAGAATTACATTTCATTTTTAAGTTCTTAAAATTATAATTTTCTTTATTTTCAATATAAACCCTAACAACAGGGTTTTCAAAATCAACAAAGTTAGATTCTATATTAATAACATCTTCAAAATCAAAAATTCTAATCTTTCCTAAAATCTTCTTTTGTTCTACATCTTTATGATTAATATAATAATTAAATAAATAGTCACCTCTTGTTTTTATCCGGTCATAAGGAGTAAAAGTATAATTCAAAAGAACTTCTTCATCAGTCAAATAATAAAAATCACCTGGTTCGATTAAAACATCTGAAAGAGTATATACATTATAATAACCATCTTCTAATTCACTCAAAGAAACAACAACATCAATATCACTTTCAAAACCAATAATATAAACATCATTTTTAAAATCAGTCTCAACTAAGAAAGCACTATTCAAACTAACAGAAAATAAAAACAAAGCTATCAAAATAAATAATCTTTTCATATAAAACAGAATTCTAAAAATTTTATAAAGATTGTTATAGTTAAATATTCATTAATCACTTTAATAATTCATTCATAACATTTAAATATTATATCAAATATAAAATATAAAGATGGGTGATACATACATAAAATGGCTTTCTGAGTTAAATAAAAAAGATATTAAACTTGCAGGAGGTAAGGGCGCTAATCTCGGTGAGATATATAATGCAAAATTTCCAGTACCACCTGCTTTTGTTGTAACTACAGATGCTTTTTATTATTTTCTTAAAAAAACAAATTTAGAAGAATCAATTAAACAAATTCTCTCAAGTATTAATGTAGATGAAACATATAAATTACAAGAAAAAGCAAAAGAAATAAGACAAATAATTACTGAAACAAAAATGCCTGAAGACTTAGAAAAAATAATTTTAGAGGCATATGACCATTTTAATATAAGTTTAGATGATATAAGAGATTCTCCTGGTGCACTTGCAATATTAAGATCAGCAAGAGAACCAGTTTTTGTATCTGTTAGGTCTTCAGCTACTGCAGAAGATTTAGGTGATGCAAGTTTTGCAGGACAACAAGATTCATTTATTAATGTTAAAGGAAATGATGAAGTTATTGAAAAAGTAAAAGCAGTTTTTGCATCAATCTTTACAGCTCGTTCAATTTATTATAGAAAAAAGAAAGGTTTTGATAGTTTAGTTGGCATTGCAGCAGTTGTCCAAAAAATGATTAATTCAGATAAATCAGGAGTAATGTTTTCAAAACATCCTGTAAGTGGAAAAGAAGAAATTTTAATTGAATCTGTTTGGGGACAAGGCGAAGGAATTGTTTCAGGAAAAATAAAACCAGATCAACATGTTGTAAATTTAGATTTAGAAGTTCTTGAAGAAAAAGTCTCAGATAAAAAACTTGCAATTATTAGAACAGCTTCAGGTCAAACAAAAACAATTGAATTAACTAAAGAACGATCAAATCAAAGAGTACTAAAAACATACGAAATAAAACAATTAGCTGAATTTGCTTTAAAATTAGAAGAATTATATAAATTACCTCAAGATATAGAATTTGCAATCGAAGACGATAATATCTATATTCTACAAACAAGACCAATAACTACCTTAAAAAATAAAAAAGAAATGCAAGATATTGATGGTCAAATATTAACTCAAGGTTTAGCAGCTTCTCCAGGTGTTGCATCAGGTATTGTAAAAATAGTAAATTCAATGGATGATTTAGACAAAGTAAAACAAGGAGATATTTTAGTAACAACAATGACAAATCCAGATATGGTTGTAACAATGCAAAAAGCAGCAGCAATAGTAACCTCAGAAGGAGGAGTAACAGCTCATGCAGCAATTGTTTCAAGAGAAATGGGTATTCCTGCAGTTGTTGGAACACAAAATGCACTAGATGTCTTAGAAGATGGAATGGAAATAACAGTAGATGGTTTTAATGGAAAAGTTTTTTCTGGTATTGCAGAAAATAAAAGTGTAGAAATAGAACCAATTGTTGAAACAAAAACTAAAATAAAAGTAATGGTTGATTTACCCCAATTTGCTAAGAGAGCTGCAAAGACTAAAGCATATGGAATAGGTTTAATTAGATTAGAAGGATTAATTGCATCTTCACAAAAACACCCTTTAGCATATGAAAAAGAAGGAAAATTAAATGATTATAAAGAAATGTTAAAACAAGGATTAAAACAAATAGCAGAAGAATTTATTTCAAAACCAATATGGGTAAGAACAAGTGATATTAGAAGTGATGAGTATTCTAATTTAAATGGTGCTCCAAAAGAAATAGAAAGAAATCCTATGTTAGGTTTTCACGGAATTAGGTTTTCATTAAAACACCCTGAGATATTTAAATCAGAATTACTCGCAGTAAAAGAATTAATAGAATTAGGACATAATTTTGGTATAATGTTACCCCAAGTCATCTCTATTGATGAAATAAAACAAACAAAAAAGATAATGGAAGAATTAGGCTGTTTAGGAAAAATAAAATTAGGAGTTATGATTGAAACACCAGCATCTAGTATAATTATAAAAGATATTTGTGAAGAAAAAATAGACTTTATCTCTTTTGGAACAAATGACTTAACACAATATACTTTAGCAATAGATAGAGGAAACGAAGATGTACAATATATTTATAATGAATTAAATTGGGCAGTCTTAAAACAAATAACAAGAGTAATCAGAGAATGTAAAAAGAACAATATAGAAACATCTATTTGTGGACAAGCAGGTTCAAATAAAGAAATGGTAAAATTCTTAATAAAAAATAAAATAGATTCAATTTCAGTAAATGCTGATGCTGCAAAAGAAATATCTGAATATGTAAAACAATTAGAAGAAGAACAAGAAAAAGAAAATTCTAAAGATATATTTAATTAATTCTTATTCCAACTTTTGCTAATACTTTCTTTCCAAAAACTAGGTAAAGAACTATTTACAAATCCTTTAAATTGATCTGAATAAATTAAAGTCAAACCTTTTTTATCTTTAAACTTTTTGAATTCATCTTCATTTTCTTGATAAATTTTTTGAATTATTTTTCGCTCAAAGTCTTTTTGTAATAAAGCAGGTTGTTTTAATATTAAAAAATCAGCTTGTCTTAAAATATTAACATCTAAATTAGACGAATTTTGAGAGATAAACAAAATACTAATATTTTTATGTCTTGAAATTAAAATTAATTCACTCAAAAGTTTATTTGCATTAGTCATTGAACTTCTAGAATTAAATAAAATTCCACCTTCATCAATTAAAACAAGAGAATTATTTTTTATATCTTCAACTTTTTCAATTGAATTTATCCAAAAAGGTAAATCTTTTTCATTAAAGCCCATAGCAAAACACTCTTTTTTCTTTTTATAATAAATATTTTCTAAAAGCCTTACACCAAAAGCAGTTTTCCCAGAACCTCTTGAACCAAGAATAATTCCTATTTGGCTACTTGAATTAAAAACATGCTTTAACCAATTATTATAATTACCACTTTTTAATTTTAATAATTTAAATTCCTCATAAGTAGCATCAATTTTTTTTCTTTTAGTTTTGATTTTACTTTTTTTAATTTTGGACAAAGAAAAATTAATTAAAAATATAATACCTTTTATAATATAATAAGGAATTTTAATTAAGAATAAGAAAAATTTACTTAAAATAGAAAATAATTTCATTAAATAATTTTTACTCTTTTTCTTAACCATAAATAATAAAATAAATCTAAATATATAATCTTTTCTTAAAATTTAATTTTTACCTTGTCTAACTATATCTTCAACTAATTTTGCCATTTCTTTTAAGAAGTCATCTGCAATTTTAAATAAATCATCTAAATATTTACCTTCAATTGTCGTTTTTTTACCATGAACAATTTCCTTAGATAAGTCATAAACAACTTCATAATAACGGACATATTTTTTATCTAACAATTTATTCATAACAAAATGTCTAGTTAAAACATCAGGAATACTCTCTGGTGAAGCAGGCATAATATTAGCAGCAATTAAAACAGCATGAGCAGAATCAACCATACTCCAATAAACACCATCAACAACAGCGAGCATAGCACCATTTGCTCTAGCTAAATGCATTGGAGCTCTTTGAAGTAATGTATAAATTGATTCAGGTGTTGATTTTATTTTACCTTCTTTTAATAAAATTCTCAAAGGATTAAAA